>CAZVYR010000032.1:0-6751 GCA_964631555.1 uncultured Leptospirales bacterium | reverse complement strand
CTGTTGTAGTCACTAGAATGTCGATATCACCATCTTTAAATTTTTTCATTTTTTCATCTTTTTCCTCAGATGCCATTTTACCATGAAGGAGTTCGATCTTTCTATTTGGAAATACTTTAGTCCGTAATTTTTCGTATTCTTCTATTGCAGATTTAATATCGATCTTTTCCGATTCCTGTATTAGCGGCAGGACTATATAGACTTGCCTTCCCTGGCTTATATATTTTTCTATTGAATTATATACGCCCTGGATTCTTGATTCCGGAAAGGACAGGGTTTTAACCGGCAGTCTTCCTGAGGGCTTTTCCCTGATATAAGAAATATCCAGGTCACCATATAGTGTCAATGACAGAGACCTTGGGATCGGGGTAGCGGACATGACAAGAAGATCAGCCGCACGGCCTTTTTCACGCAATTTTGCCCTCTGGTTAACTCCAAATTTATGTTGTTCGTCTACTATGATTAAACCAAGTCGTTTGAATACGAGTTTTTCCTGGAGAACAGCATGAGTTCCGATAATGATATCTATTTTACCTTCTGTAATGCTTTTATAGATATTTTTTTTCTCAGACGCGGGGATGTTCCCGGTTAATAGTGCTATATTTATTCCTTCCGGAATATATTTTTTGAATGTTTCATAATGCTGGACTGCCAGGACTTCAGTAGGTGCCATAAAAGCAGTCTGCTCTTCTCGGCCAATGGAAAAGAGGGTAGCAGCGATCGATACTATTGTTTTTCCGCTTCCCACGTCGCCCTGAAGCAATCTGTTCATAGGGAAAGATGCTTCAAGGTCGGCTTTTATTTCATTTATGCAATTCTCCTGGTCTCCTGTTAATTTAAACGGCAATTTCCCAAGGAATTGTTTATAATAATTATAGTTAATTTCTCTTTTTTGATTAAGGGTTTCTTCTCTTGTAAATCTTCTTGAAAGGCAGAGATAATACTGTAGAAAGAATAGTTCGTTAAATGCAAGTCTTCGTCTGGCTGATTCAGCCTGTTCAAGAGTGTCGGGGAAATGTACTGATAAGATTGCTTTATTTAAAGGCATTAATTTGAGCCTGTACAGCAATTCCTGAGGAATAGGATCTTTAACAAGTTCAATTGTTGTGTCTATCAGGGTGCGGATTATTCTTCTGAATCCTCTTGAGTCAAGGCCAAGCTTTTTAAGCTTCTCGGTTGATCGGTAAAGTGGAATAATTCTGGCTGTATTTATTGATTTTATCTGGGAGTCTTCATCTATGAAATCAAAATCCGGATGCACTATCTGTTTATACTTATAGAATTCAACAGTACCTGAGAATAAAACATATTCCCCTGGTTTGAATATTCTGGAAAAATAATTTATTGAATGGAAGAATATTCCATATATTGTATCAGTACCGTCATCTATTGCTACTTCGAGGTATTTTTTATTTCTGCCCGTTATATTTACATCTGATACAAAACCTCCTATTGTAACAGACTCATTTACAAATGTATCCCTGATAGCTTTAAATGCAGACCTGTCCAGATATTTTCTTGGACTGAAATAAAGGAGGTCCTCAATTGTTTCAAGTCCAAGGTCCTTCTTTATAACTCCTGCCTTTTTAGGACCTATTCCTTTAATATATTGAATATCTTTTTCAAGCAATCCGTACCTCTTCCTATTTGGATTTTCAATAGCAAATATTAACTGTATTTAATTTCGTATAATACTGATATTGTTAAAATTACAATAAATTATATAACGAAATTATCAGCAGGTTTATTATTTAATCTGAATATGAGAACATAAATCTGATTATTATCAACATTTCAACCATATTTCCTTTTAATTATGACTTGCTATATTTTTTTCTTTATGATAAATTAAAAGTACAAGAACCATTACCTACCCTAAGAATAGAAAGTCGATAAAACATTTATTCGGGAGAAAAGGGATGTCCATCGACACACAGTCTATTACTGACAGAAAATTATTCAGGAATATACTGAAACAATTTTTTTTCGATAAATCGTGTTTTATTAATAATCCGTGGGGGAATGCAGAAGTCAGGTTTCTCTCATCAGAAGGTGAATATGTGCAACTTCATTCGCCGGGATTTGATGAAGATCCTAAAAACTGTATGGTATTTACACGCAACTATAATAATATTATATTTGTATACTTAAAGTTTTGTGGGAAAAAAACAGAAAATATATACTTGTTTAATCCTACCAAGTTCCAGATAATAGAAACTGAAAGGAAAGACGAAAGGTGTTACCTGGAAAAAGACAGGAATAATAGATCAACGATCTTTATAACAAACTTTATCTCGCAAACCTCGATAATTAATTCGCTTAATTTACATCAAAAAAAAATAAAACGTATTGAAGAAATAATTGGATATGATACCAGTCATGAATTCGAGTATATAAAAGTTTATTTTTATAATTATGGAAGGGATGATCCGAGAATGAATTATTTCTGTAATAATAAAATCCCTATTTTCATCCAGGATATAAATTTCGTGAATGATCAGAATACAGTTATTATTGAAAATTATATGAAATATATTTATAAGACTGACTCATATTTAAACAATCACAAGAGATTGATTTCCGAAATATCTGTCCCTGTTATGTTTAATTCATGGATTCCGTATGGGTATGTGCAGATCAATAACAGCACCCCTTTGACAACATCGTCAGTTGAACATGCAGTTTGTCTTGCATCATTTATTGATGACTCAATTAAACGGGAAAATATTTTTTCTGTATCAAGGGACAAGCTTGATATTTCAGATATTTCAAAAAACGGGATTGGTATTATATTCAGTAATAAAAAGTATATTCCTTATTATTTAAAGGATAGTTTTGTTTTGCTTGATATTTTTTTCCCCTCATCTTTAAAAACTTCGATACTTGCTGATGTAAGGCACCTTGAGATAATGCAGAATAAAACAATTAAAGCAGGATTCAGGATCAGGGAAATGGACGATGAGGGCAGGTACAATTTTGACAGCTTCCTCAGTTCGATCAATACATAGAGAATTTTAGATTAAAAAGTTTTTGACTTTTTAAAAATACCGGATTTACTCTGCTCTATGATTGAAAATAAACCCGAAATTGACAGAGAGAAGTTAAAAAGATATCTTTTGCTTTTTGGATTAAAGAACAGCTTTTCTGTGGAGGAGTTGTCTGCTTCTTTCAGGACACTTGCTAAACTCAATCATCCTGATGTTAGAAAAGATAAAGATTCCGTCAGGACTATGACGGATATAAACGAGGGATATCATTTCTTAAAGGAAGCATTATCCAGGGGATTTACAGGCGGTTTTTCGAAAGATTTCCAGCTAGAGCCTGAAAGAGAGAGAGTCGAGGATATATTTTATACTCAATATAAAAAGGGATTTAGTATTCTGAAGAGAGCGTTTGAAAATTATTACGGGGAGTCTGAAGACAAGTCTTTTTCAGGAAAGAGCGATATCCTTATAAAGGAACTAATGCGAGCCAAGATAGAATTCGCTACTTTAATAAACGATCTTCCTTATAATCAATGGGTTAATGATGCTATTGACAAGATAAACAGTATAAACAAGTGGCTTTCTTAGATACCGTAGGATATCAACCTCCTGCCGAAACCTGCTCGAGCTTACGGCGTTCCTGGTTTAATCTTTTCAGATGATCTTCAACGATCTTACCGTAGTTTAAATCGCCTTTAATGATAGAAAATCTTTCGGATTCCATGAATCCGAGGTCGGTTGTTATCTTTACGCTGCTTGCGTTTTGCGCGTATTTCTTTGCGCTTTCCCAGTATGGCATAGCTTCTTTATACATATTTTCCGCGATATCCATGCTTTCTTTTATCTCTTTGGCAAACCCGCTGTTGTAAAAATATATTCTCTGCTTGTCGTACCTGGAAGCTATTTTCATGTAGTTTCTCATTATAAGTATATTGATATGCATGAACATGAGATTTCGGTATTTTAAATATTCTTCTTCGGTTTCTATTTTAATGAGCGCCTGCGAGGGATGCCTGAACCTTGAATTTAATGCTGTTTTCAGCCTGAGGATATTCATTCTCAGGGAATTTTCATTATAATGCTGCTTCATTTCGTAGAGGAGATAATAATCCTCTAGATAATGCGGTACTGTCTGGTAATGCTGCCTTACTTTTGGTATATAATCGGAAAAAGGAACGTATTTGTCTTTTTCTGCTTTAAAATACTGGTATTGGTAATCTTCTGATCTTACTGAACCTGGTATTATAACTAAAACGATCAAAATCAGAGGGTATATAATATTTTTTCGGGTTTTCATTAGAATTATTCTGATGCGTTTGGTTTGCTTTATGCATTATTAACAACTTACCCCGCCCACAGGGCGGGGACAAATCCTGAAGAAACTAAAATAAACAATAAAATGTGATATTATGAAATTTAGTTTCTCAGAAGTACAATTTACGGTCATATTTGATTATCGGGATCGGTGTGCTGATTTATAAAATCTTTTTATGGCATGTTTATACATAGTTATTACTCATTTTGACTGAAGACCCCTGGAAGTATGCTTAGTTTTTAGCCTGATATTCTGAGAAGAAAAGATATAAATATTCTTTCAGGGATGTGGTATACTGAAGTTTGATCTTTGTTTCGATTGTCCATGTGGAATCAGGAAAAAGTTTGAGCATGTTGTTAAAATTGAGCTCTGTCTTTAACATAAAACTTTCAGCCAGGTTTTTTTTGAAAAATCCCCTGTTGTGCCTGTCATAAAAGATCTCCTTTTCACATGGGTGAAGGGTGTCATCGCCTTTTTTAAACAGCGAGTACGCTTCAACTTCTATTGCGTCGCTGTATGACTCAGTTATATTGACACATTCGGATGCCATATAAAAATTAAAGATCATTGTGCTGAAAACGTTAAAATGCTTATGAAAGTCCGTATCATCTGTTCTAGTCTTTAGTTCATTGATAACGTGATATGTATTTTTTAAATTGGTAACTATGTTATTGAAAAAATTTTTATTGATCTCGTTTTCCCGTCTTGATATGTTATATATCCCATATTGAAAATACCTGTATAGCCAGTCTTTTGCTGATTCTCTTATCTTTACGAATTCCCTTGTCAGGGTTTCATGATCCACATAGCGGCTGGTATTATCATAGGGATTATAATAGGATTTTCTTGGAGTCCTGGTTTGCTTTGTTGTTTGACGCGGTTTCTGTTTTTGCAGTGGATTCGATTCGGGTTTTTGCTCGGGGACATCTCTTTTATTTTCTCTAAAGCGTAGCTGCATAAGTGTAGTATAGGCAAGGTTAAGGCCGGACATAGCATTATTGGCCCACTCTACCCGGTTTTGGTTTTTATCGGGGTGGTATTTATGCGCAAGCAGCTTGAAGGATTTCTTGATCTCTTCGTCAGTTGCTGTAACCGGTAGCTGAAGAATTTTATAACATTCGGAAAGGTTCATGTTTTAAACTTGTGTGTTCTGGGTTTCCGGGCTGCCGGGTATTCAATGCTCCGGTTGTGTTCAGTTATACATTATCTTATGAAAATTATTCAATATTTTTTTTATATAAATGGGTAAATTAAAGATAGGAATGGATACGATTTTGAAACGGAGGGGAATAGAATACAAAACAAAAAAATATTAAAATGTAACGAAAATCGCTGGCATTGCAGGAATGATTAATAAAAGATTTACATAATGCTCTGATAAATAAAATATATTTATTATTTTGGAGTAAACGGAAATGAGCGGGATATTGAATTTTTTTACAAAAAAATATGTTTCAGCACATTATGTTGATTTTAAAAAAGCACAGCTTTTGACTGTTATGAATTTTGTGTATTTATTATTTCTGTTGATCCTGGCTGTAATCCGCGTTGATAATATTATTATTTGAGTCCATGTTGAATTTTATATTTATAATTTTAATGATTCACGGGACTTGCGCATGCCCGTTCGTTAATTTTTTATCCTTCCCGAATTAAATTTCTTGCCTTATATGAATATTTTGATATTTCTATATTTTTTTCGCCTGCAGTTGCCGGATCGTTGTTTGAATCACGAAAAAATATATTACAGGAGAAATGAAATGGCAAACAAGGGGATTTTTGACATTTCAGGTAAAGTTTCTGTTGTGACAGGCGCAAGCCGGGGTCTTGGGGTAGCATTTGCCGAAGCTATGGCCGAGTACGGTGCGGATGTTGTGTGCGTGGGCAGGGATAGGGCGAAGCTGGAAGAAACTGTAAAGCTTTTAAAGAAATACGGCAGCCGCGCGATTGCTGTTAAAGCGGATATTACTAATGAAAACGATATCCGCAACATGGTAGCAGAAACTGTTCGACAGTTTGGCAAAATAGATATATTATTTAATAACGCAGGTATTGGTAAGCCTCCTTTACAGATCCATGAAATGCCTGTTGAAGACTGGGACATGGTTATACAAACTAATCTCAGGGGTGTGTTTCTGACAATGAAATATGTTATCCTGGAGATGATGAAAGTGAAAAAAGGCACTATCATCAATATATCTTCAATAGCAGGATTAAGGGCTGAAGTACCTGAAGTAGCACCGGCAAGCTATGGGGCAGCAAAGGCCGGGATAATGAATCTTACCCAGGTGGCTGCAATGGAATATGTTTCTCATGGTATTCGCGTTAACTGCATAGCCCCCGGTATGCATAGATCGGAACTTGGCCAAAAAGAGATGGATCCGGCTATGCTGAGCCAGTTGGACAAGATGATCAAGGATTACTGCGAGGCAGAGGTTCCTATGGGAAGACT
>CAZVYR010000031.1:17351-19584 GCA_964631555.1 uncultured Leptospirales bacterium | reverse complement strand
AGTCTTTTTTAATAAATCAAAAAAAGAATTTTTTTTATGATTTATTAAAGATATTGCCCTCCGTCTACCTTTATTACCTCGCCTGTTACATGTTTTGCTTTGTCCGAAGCCAAAAAAGCTACAACATTGGCAAGGTCTTCAGGTTTCCCGACCCGTTTCAGTACTATTTCATTCATTGCCAAGCCAATGATCTTTTCCCTGTCTTCGGATTCGGTAAGCATGGAGGTCTCGATCAATCCGGGTGCAACCGCGTTTACATTTATATTAAACGCACCGAGCTCTTTGGCAAGTGCTTTAGTATAGCCAATAATTCCGGCTTTTGATGCCGAATAGTTAGATTGCCCGAATTTGCCTCTTAGCCCGTTAATAGACGTAATATTTATAATTTTACCATATTTGTTTTCTTTCATTATCGGAGCAGTATGTCTTGTAAAATTGAAGTACCCTTTAAGATTAACTTCAATAACCCGGTCCCATTGCTCCTCAGTCATCTTCCATGAAACCGCATCCCAGTTCATCCCGGCATTGTTTATCAATATATCTACAGTGCCAAATTCTTCAATTGTTTTTTTTACTACATTTTCAGCTTCCGAAAAAGATGAGATATCACATTTTACGGCAATAGCTTTTCGCCCCATTTTTCTGATCTCCTCAGCATATTCCATGGCCTCAGCTTCGTGTTTTCTGTATGTCAGGCATACGTTAGCTCCCTCATGAGCCATCTCCATTGAAATGGCTGCTCCGATTCCCTGGGAGCCTCCTGTTACGATTGCGTTTTTGTTGTCTAAAAGCATATGATTCTCCTTGAAATTTATTCTTATTTATAAAAAATTAAATAATAAGATCATAAAAAACCGAAATTATTCTGGAATCTTGGTTTCATTGTTTTGAAACGGAATACCCTCGACGATGCCGAAGGTGGCTGCCTTCACTACAGCCACGGAGTAATTGCATTAACCAAATAATATGTGTATATATAAAACGGACTTGGATATTCAGATAAATAAATAACAGGATAATCTGAGTTAATATACTCGACCGGGTTATTTATTTTGTTCGAGTATATATTACAGCTATGATGTAGTTACTTTTAAGCTATATAAATACTTTTTTGAAAAAACTATCCTGTGTCAAGTAAAAAATCAAGGAGTTACTTGAGAGCGGACAAGGAGTATAAATATATTATAGGGTGATTCTCAGGAATGCAATTTTTTTTAAAATTAAAAAAAACAAAAAAATCCTGAAAAACGTCCGGAAAGTGCCAAAAAGAGTAAGGTGAAATTGTATATATTATTAGAGGTGTAATAAATCATTAACCCGCTTTTGAAACGCTCAATGAGATAACTAAATACATTTTCTGAGCCTGTCAAAGGGAACATCGAATTTAACATTAAAAGGGAAAAATCAATGGCAACAGCAACTCCAGGCATTTTAATAAACTCGATCCGCGGGCGAATCGGGAATCTCGTCTTCTATTGCAGGCGTCGCGCCGTGGACGGCGCGAGGACACAGTGTGTCCTCGCCCATGTAATCCCGCACAATCCGGATACAGAAGCCCAGAGAACAGTACGCCGCACTTTTGCCGAAGCAGTGCTCTCATGGCAGTTCATGACAACAGACGAAAAATATGCATTCATAAGAAAAGCCCGTTCCCTGAACATGAGCGGCTACAACCTGTTCATCTCGAAGTACATGAAGACAAAAATATCCGGAACAAAGTCTGCCGGTTCAGCTGTTCTTCCTTCGCTTGCCGAGCGGAGCCAAGAGGTGTATCCCGAGCGAAGTCGAGGGATCCCCTCCGTTTCAGAGCCGTATATAAAAGCATATCGAATAAACAGGCATATATTTCATCCTGAAACAGATTACGGGTAATAAAAACGCCTAAGACTCGGCCTCGTTTTTCTTTTTTAAGGCAATCTTAAAAATCGTTCCGGATATATAAAGCGCTATCATCAATATAGAAAGAACTATCAGAACACCAATGAACCTGATAACCAGTGTCCCGATGATCCATGTCCAGCTATCCTGTACAACAGTAACTTCCACTCCGTTATTACCAGACTTATTTATTATTATCTTATGCCAGTCCCTTCTGCCCCAATCGCTTATTTCATATCCGGGCTTATCCCTATCCCTTAATGCTTTCCAGTTGATACTTGCCTCGTCGCCTTTAAATTTGTTCCTGTAAAAGTTTTCAACATCAGTTAATGATAATTTCGGGAACCGGTAAACC
>CAZVYR010000031.1:0-17251 GCA_964631555.1 uncultured Leptospirales bacterium | reverse complement strand
GTTCCTGTAAAAGTTTTCAACATCAGTTAATGATAATTTCGGGAACCGGTAAACCATGTTGCCCGCATCTTTCTCTGAAACTAAAATCCCTCCTTCAGGAAGAGGGGCTTTCATATCCGCAGCAAAAAGCCTGGTGCTTAAAAGCAAAAGAGCGAGAATAAAATATATATTAAATTTCTTCATGATCTATTCCTTTTTTAAGAAAACATTGCGATGAACATCCCTGCCGCAGCAGCAGATCCGATTATACCTGCCAGGTTAGGCCCCATAGCATGCATAAGAAGATAATTCTTTTTATCATACTTTTGCCCCATAACCTGCGACACCCGCGCTGCCATAGGAACAGCAGATACACCGGCAGAGCCGATCAAAGGATTTATTTTATCTTTTAGAAAAAGATTCATTATTTTTACAGTAAGAATCCCGCCGAAAGTACAAACAGCGAAATCCACTAAGCCGATCCCGAAAATAAACAAAGGCTTCCAGGTTAAAAACTGATCCGCCAGCATAGTGGCACCTACTGAAACCCCGAGGAATATTGTCACAACATTCATAAGTGCGCCCTGTGCAGTCTCAGACAGACGTTCAACAACACCGCTCTCCCGCATAAGGTTTCCCAGAAGGAACATTCCCATAAGAGGAGTAACAGCAGGCACAAGCAAAGCAATTATTGCAGTGGCAATTAAAGGAAATAATATCTTTTCTTTTTTGGATACAGGCCTGAGCTGCTTCATCCTGATCGCGCGTTCCTTGTCCGTTGTCATCAGCTTCATAATAAACGGCTGAATGATGGGCACCATAGCCATATATGAATACGCGGCCAGCGCATTAGCCCCCAAAAGCTGCGGTGCGAGATGCTGAGTCAGGTAAATCGTGGTAGGGCCGTCCGCTCCCCCGATAATACCGACTGACGCTGCTTCCTTCAGGGTAAAGCCGGCCAGTATAGCACCTGTAAACGTTATAAAAACACCCAACTGGGCACCGACCCCGATAAGCATGGATTTCGGATTAGCGATCAATGGACCAAGATCGGTCATGGCGCCCAGGCCAAGAAAAATAACACAAGGGATAACCTCCCATTCAACTCCGTAATGATAAAAAATATTGAGCAGTTCCCTGTGGCCGTTCTCCGAAATTCCCATCAAGGGAGTAAGCGGGAAATTTACTAAAAAAATACCGAATCCTATAGGAAGAAGAAGCAGTGGTTCATATTTTTTCCCGATAGCAAGATAGATGAAGATACAGCCAATGGCCCACATAATAGGCATCTTCCAGCCTATGTTCATCAATCCGGAACTATTAAAAATATTAACAAGCAGATCAATAATTTCAGCAAGAGACATAATGCTTTCTCCAGGATATTATAATTAGATTTGATAATGGTTTTGTAAGATTAAGAGTATAAAACTGTAATTATCTATAAAAGATAATTATAAAGATAAAAATAATATAGAAATAATTTGGTTAATGTAATAAAAAGGCATCTGAAGTCAACATAATATTTAGTTCTTAGTAAAGAACTTATGTACCCGAAGCCGGATAACCCTGAGATTTTTCGTATTGAATTCGTATTGAAATTGAATAATCTTATTCAGGCTCTATCGGCCATTCTCCCCGTTCTTTCAGAACAGCCCGGAAGATATCAAGAGCTTCGTTTACGGAAGGCATACCTGAGTAAGTTGCGAGCTGGAAAAATATCTCAGTTAATTTTCGCGGATCACAGCCGACGTTTAATGCAGCATTTATATGCAGCTTCAGTTCATTGCATGAACGCAGCGCAGCGAGCATTGCGCATGCAGCCATCTGTCTTTCCTGCAAAGTAAGAACAGTCCTGGAATAAAGATTGCCTGTAATGAATCTGGAAAAGTCATTAGCTAATTCCCTGTCAAATTCCCGCCATGTATAATAAGGGGGGGCCATTTTAATCCCTTTCCCGAATAGTTTTTTCGCAGTTTCCTGCGTTCGTTTTTTTATTGTTTCCTCGTCCAAAAAATAGTTCCCTCCTTAAACTGATTTGCCGAATGAAGAATTATTCGAGTTGCTGCAAAACAGGTTTTTCCAGCCGCAGGTTGCAGGAGAATCTTTACGGTTTAGGAAAAATACAACTGCTCTATTATTTATTTATTAAAAAATAGATAAAATATAATTAAACACGTCAAATAAAATACTAAAAATTCAAAAAAATGCTTGTGAAAAAGATAATGCTATAAAATGCTTGCTCAAGTATCTTTACGGTCAGCTGTGTGTCAATGGCTTTGACTGGGCAAAGCCCGGCGTCTTACAACTCCAATACTATTGATTTGTTCACAGACTTAAGGCAATGTATGCCGATAGTTGCATTGTCCCGGATAATCTATTTATTTCTTAAATATCAAAATAAAAATATATCAATCAATTAATACCTGTGTAGTGCTTTTTCAGGAGTAAATCGTAAAATATTAGTATATACATAAATTATATAATTTTGAGGAGAATGTTATGGATTTTACTTTAAATGAAGAATTGCAAATGCTAAAGGAAACTGTGCAAAAATTTGCTGCTGAAAAAATAACTCCATTTGCGGATGAATGGGATGAGAACCATTACTTCCCGTATGAAGAAGTACTTAAACCCATGGGAGAGCTTGGATTATTCGGAACAGTAATCCCTGAAGAATACGGTGGAAATATGATGGGCTGGCTTGCCGCAATGATAATTACCGAAGAGATCGCCCGTGCTTCAAGTTCCCTGCGCGTCCAGATAAACATGCAGGAGCTTGGCTGTGCTTATACAATTTATAAATACGGCAGTGATGCGGTTAAAGAAAAATATATCTCCAAGCTTGTTTCTGCTGAGTATCTCGGCGGATTCGGCATTACGGAACCCGACGCAGGGTCAGATGTTATGGCAATGAAGTCAACTGCTGTAGACAAAGGTGACCACTGGCTCCTTAACGGCTCAAAGACATGGATATCAAACGCTAAAAGTGCTGATGTATTGATTTATTACGCATATACCGACAGGGAGGCCAGGGGAAAGGGTCTGTCCGCCTTTGTGATTGAACCAAAGAATATGAACGGCATTTCTACGACCGATCTTGACAAGCTGGGGTCCAGGTCTTCTCCGACAGGCGAGCTTTACCTGGAAAACACTAAAGTGCCGAAGGAAAATATTCTCGGAAAACCGGGTGACGGCGCTAAGATTGTATTTGGTTCTCTTAATCAAACCCGTTTATCTGCAGCAGCAGGAGGAGTCGGGCTAGCGCAGGCCTGTCTTGACGCAGCAACAGAGTATTGCAATGAAAGACAGCAGTTCGGGCAGCTCATACGCGAGTTTCAGATGAACCAGGATCTTATTGGTCAGGTCGTATGTGAAGTGCAAGCAGCGCGTTTGATGGTTTACAAAGCTGCATCTCAAAAAGATGATGGGAATCTTGGAAATACACTGGAAGTTGCTCAGGCAAAATATCTCGCAGGTGAAATCGCAGTAAAAGCTTCACAGGTAGCCATGAGAATTTTAGGTGCATACGGATATTCAACAGAATATCCTGTAGCCAGATTCTACAGGGATGCTCCTACATATCAGCTCGTTGAAGGATCAACGAATATATGTAAAATGATTGTTGCAACAGACCAGCTTGGCATCAGAAAAGCTAATAAATAATAAACTAAATAATTTAAAAAATACGAGAGGTAACATGGATATTTTAGCACCACTTTCCGGGAAAATCATAAAGGTTTCAATAAAGCAAGGGGCTGCTGTTAAAGAGGATGATGAGGCATTCATTATTGAAGCTATGAAAATGGAAACCCCGATTTATGTACCGGGTGACGGTACTGTGAAGGAAATAAAAGTTAAGGAAAATGATGATGTCGAAATGGATGATGTTCTTGCAGTTATAGAATAAGTCCGTTTTGTTTATCTTATAATAACTCGGTGAGCAGCAAATTAATTGCTGCTCAAAGCATATAAAGGATTCTCTTTTTTAATTGCAGGAATTCTTAACAAAACAAACAGGGGGAGATAAACAATGAGGCCATATTTTCAAAAGATGGACGATTTTGGGCGCGAATTAAGAGAAGGAGAAATTAAAAGATCCGAAGATAATGTTAAACAGCTAAAGGAAGTTGAAGCTGAGATAGATGAGAAAATTGAAGAAGTAAAAAATGTCGGGTTGTCAACGGAAAAGATAAATTCAAGAGGCCAGATGACTGTTTGGCAAAGACTTGAATATCTGGTTGATCCCGGAACATGGTGTTCTTTACATACTCTATATAATCCGGAAGATAATCCTGAAGGTACTAACAATGTCATAAACGGGATCGGTAAGATATCGGGCAAATGGGCTGTGATTATCGGTTTTGATAATAAAGTCCTTGCAGGCGCATGGATGCCAGGGCAGTCCGATAATATTCTCCGTGTAACGGACATGGCAAAGAGACTGAATTTGCCATTGGTGTGGCTCGTTAACTGCAGCGGCGTCCAACTTTCCGAACAGGAGAAGTTTTACGCTAACCGCCGCGGTTCAGGTACATGCTTTTTCAGACATGCCGAACTGGAACAGCTCGGCATACCTGTACTGGCCGGAATATACGGCACTAATCCGGCGGGCGGCGGATACCAGGGAATAAGCCCGACTATTCTTTTTGCGCATAAAGATTGCAATATCGCGGTAGGGGGCGCCGGGATAGTAAGCGGGATGGCTCCTAAAGGCGACTTTGATAATGAATATGTTGAAGACCTTATAGACAAGACCAGGCATTTTAAAAGCAATCCTCCGGGCACTGTGAAAATTCATTACGACGAAACCGGATTTTTCCGGTATGTATATGAAGAAGAGAAAGGTGTCCTGGACGGCTTAAAGGATTACATGAAGGAAATCCCTTCGTATAATCCCAGGTTCTTCAGGGTAGCTGAACCGGCTGAACCGAAATTTCCTATTGATGATATTTACCGTTTACTTGCTTTTGATCAGAAAAAGATATATAACTTTGACGAGATACTCGCACGCCTTACGGATAACAGCGAGCATATGGAATTTCGTCCTGATTACGGGCCTGAGATTTATACCGGACTTGTAAAGATTGACGGATTTCTTATTGCTGTTATAGGCAATCGCCAGGGGATTATGCCGAAAGGATATCCGGAGTACGCGGATTACCCGGGCATGGGCGGCAAGCTGTACAGGCAGGGACTTGTGAAAATGAATGAGTTTGTTACGCTCTGTTCAAGGGACAGACTCCCGATCGTCTGGTTTCAGGATACAAGCGGAATTGATGTCGGGGATATTGCCGAAAAGGCAGAACTGCTCGGGCTTGGCCAGAGCCTCATATATTCGATACAGCAGTCCGCTATCCCGCAGATGCTTATTGTTCTCAGGAAGGGTTCTGCGGCAGCTCATTATATTATGGGAGGTCCTACTGCCAATGACCATAACGCTTTTACACTGGGAACAGCGGCAACCGAGATTTATGTGATGCACGGGCAGACTGCGGCAGTTGCCACTTATTCCAGGAGGCTTGTTAAAGAGAAGGACGCGGGAAGGCCGATTGAACCGATAATAGAGCAGATGAATGAGTTAGCTAAGGACTATTATAATAATTCAAGGCCTTATTTTTGTGCCAAGCACGGGCTTGTTGATGAGGTGATTCCTTTGATGAACATGAGAAATTACCTGGTAGCTTTTGCCGGAGGTGCATACCAGAATCCAAAATCGATATGCCCTCAGCATCATATGATACTTCCCAGGATAATCAAGGATCATAAAACAATTAAAGAAAAAGAAAAGTCTGTTTAAGGATTCAATGATATAGCAGAACTTATAAAGGGTGGTTGTTTTTTTACAGCCACCCTTTTTTATATATGTCTCTTGTATGGTATGAAATGATCATGTCAGCACCTGCCCTGAATAAGGAAGTTAGTATTTCTGTTACAAGCATCCTTTCGTCGCCGCATCCTTTCTCCGCTGCTGCTTTTACCATGGCGTATTCTCCGCTAACATTATAAGTACACAGTGGTACGTCGGTTATCTCCCGAACTCTTGAAATGATGTCCATATAAGCAAGTGCGGGTTTTACCATGATCATGTCCGCGCCTTCGTCCAGGTCGGTCAGGGCTTCTTTTTCAGCTTCGACTGCGTTGCGGTAATCCATCTGGTAAGTCTTTCTGTCGCCGAACTGCGGAGCGCTGCCTGCGACATCCCTGAAAGGACCGTAGAAGGCTGATGCGTATTTAACTGCATAAGAAAGGATAAGAGTATCAGTATACCCGTTCCCGTCAAGGGCCTCCCGGATAGCGCCGACCCTGCCGTCCATCATGTCCGATGGAGCTACTGTGTCTGCCCCGGCAGCAGCATGGGAGACCGCTGTTTTTGACAGCAGGTCGAGTGTCGGATCGTTTAATATTTTGCCGTTCCCGACAACCCCGCAGTGACCGTGGCTTGTGTATTCGCACAGGCATACATCCGTGATTATATGAATATCAGGGAGTTCCTGTTTGATCCTGCGCACCGCGTTCTGTACTATGCCAGTATCGCTGTAAGCATTTTTGGCAAGGTCGTCCTTTTCCTGCGGTATCCCGAAGAGGAGTATTTTGTTTATTCCTAGACTGAGATCGGCTTCAAGATCCTTTAACAGGTTATGGATGCAAACCCTGCTTATGCCCGGCATGGTATCGAAATCTTCGCGTATATTTGTGCCTTCAGCCACGAAATGCGGCATGATAAGCCTGTTTTTATCTGCATAAGTTTCTGCAGCTAGGTCTCTGATAATCTGGCTGCTTCGTAAACGTCTTGGTCTGTATGCGCTATTCATGTTTATTGTCTCCGGTGTAATATTTTTCAATTGCTTCAACAAGCCCGTTTATAGTGTACTCCGAAGCCACGATATCCGGGCTGTGGCCGAGGTTTCCGGCTGTGTCAGCAGTTATAGGGCCGATACAGGCAATCTTAGCTTCGGTGTCCTGTACTATCCGGAAAAAGTTCTTAACTGTTGATGAACTGGTGAATGTTATCATGTCGGCTGTCTGTGCATCTTTAATAAGGTGTGCAGGTATATCTTCAGGGATGATTGTATCATAAATGTGCAGTCTGTCAACATTTGCTCCAAGTTCTGTCAGCCCTTCTTTAAGAGTAAGTCTTGCTTCGGCTGCACATGGCAGCAGCACGGATTTCCCCTCTATTCCGGTTTCTTTCAGTTGATTTATTATTTCTTCGGCTACGTATTCAGGCGGCACTATGTCTGGTGTGATAAAATACCTGGAGAGTTCCGCGGAAGTGGCAGGCCCTATGGCTGCTATCTTTGAATTATATAAGGTCCTGGAGTCTTTATTGTTATTCTTCATTGTGTCAAAGAAAATGTTAACTGCGTTCTGAGAAGTGAAAATGATCCAGTGATATTGTTGTATATTGTTTATAGCTTTGATGAGTTCGCTCAGGTCGTTTTTTCTCTTTATCTCAATAGTGGGAAATTCTATTACTTTTGCCCCGAGGTCAGCCAGCCTTTCCGATAAGACCGAAGCCTGCTGCCTGGTTCGCGTTACCACGATTTTTCTGCCGAACAGGGGCGTATTGTCAAACCAGCGGAGTTTATTGCGAAGTTGTACTACCCTGCCTATGATAATGACGGCAGGCGCTCCTATGCCGCTTTTTTCAGCTTTCTCATAGATGTCGCTGAGTGTTCCTGTTACTGCCTGCTGGTCCGGCGTGGTTCCCCATGAGACTATTCCCGCAGGAAGGTCTTTGGGGAAGCCCTTTTGCGAAATAAGCGCGGACGATATATGTTTAAGGTTCTTCATTCCCATGAGAAATACAAAGGTCTTCTGGTCGCTGTATTCGGGAAGGTTTATCTCTTCTTCAGGGGAATCGTCCCTTCTGTGGCCTGTTATGACTTCAAAGGAGTTCGCGTAATCCCTGTGCGTAAGCGGTATGCCGGCGTATGCCGGTACTGAGTAGAATGAGGATATGCCGGGCACGACGCTGAACCGGATTCCGGCGTCGAGCAGCTCTTCCGCTTCTTCGCCTCCTCTTCCGAAAATAAAGGGGTCTCCTCCTTTGAGGCGGACTATTGTTTTTCCTTCCTTTGCTTTTTTAATAATAAGCTGGTTAATTTCTTCCTGGGGAAGTGTGTGGTCGCTTCCCTTTTTGCCGACGTATATTTTTTCGCAGGCGAGCTTTTCAACAAATGCTTTGTTTGAAAGATAGTCGTAAATAACGCAATCCGCGGTGCTCAGGATATTTAATGCTTTTTGAGTTATTAGGCCCGGGTCGCCGGGGCCTGCGCCGATTAAGTATACGATTCCGGGTTTCATAATAGTTTGTCGGCTCCTTTTGATTTAAGAATCTCAGCTAATTCCCGGCCGAGAGCTTCAGGGTCATTGCCGATCACGCTTTCCCTGATCGATATTTCACCGTCTACTGATGTAATTGAGCCGGAAAGATGTATCTTTCCGTTGTTCAGATAGGCAAGCGCTCCGAGAGGGATATGACATCCTCCGCCGAAATATTTAAGAAAGCTACGTTCGGCGTTCACTGCTTTTTCTGTTTCACTATCATTTAATCCGGCTGCAATGTCTATGTGCGTATTATCGTTGTCCCTGGTCTGTATGGCAAGCGCTCCCTGGGACGGCGAGGGAAGAAAAAAACTGTACGGTAAAATAAGGGATTTAAGACCGCTTAAGTTGATGTTCAGCCTGTTTATGCCTGCTTTTGCCAGTATGATCGCGTCGAATTTTGCTTCTCTCAATCTTTTTATCCTTGTGGGGACGTTTCCCCTTAACGGCACTATATTTAGGTTTTTCATTGCCTTTTTGATCTGAGCAAGCCTTCTAAGGGAGCTTGTTCCTACAACTGCTCCTTCGCGGAGTTTAAGAAAATTATCCGTTTTGCAACATTCTTCCCGTATCAGCATGATATCCGACGGATCTTCTCTTTTTATGATCGCGGATACCTTTAATCCTTTGACGTCATCTGTCGGCAGGTCTTTCATGGAGTGGACTGCAATATCAATTTCGTTATTAAGCAGGGCATCCTCGATCTCCTTGGTAAAAAATGCCTTGCCTTCCATTTTATCGAAAGAAATGTTCTGGATCTTATCGCCTTTTGTCTTTATTATTATTATCTCTGTTTTGTCCGTGCCTATTAGCTCAGATACATGCCTGGCCTGCCATAAAGCAAGGTCGCTTCCTCTTGTCCCTATTCTTATCATAAATTAGATTTCACGAACAGGTGAAAAAATATCAATTGTTTTTTTTATACTTTATAGTTTATGATAAAACCGGATATATCCTTTTATTTATGCTTTAAAAACAGGGTTGAGCTGATTTTCGGAACGGAGAAGCATGGAAGTTCCAGGTTTGGGAAAAGAATGACTGGGTTTGAAAGAGACAGACGCGGCTTTGAAACGGAGAGGATACGACTCTGAAACGGAGAGGATATTTATCCTGAAAGATTTTGTATCCTGTCAATTGTTTTTTTATATCCGGCTTAGGGTATCTTTTAAGTTTTTTTGATAAAATGAATAAGAAGGCCCTCACTATTTTTTAAAATAAAATTCCGTCCTCCTGTTCTTTCTCCTGCCTTCTTCAGTATCATTGGACGCGATGGGATTCTTTTCCCCGAAGCCTTTTGAATCGAGCCTTTCCGGTGATATGCCGTTCTTGATCATGTATTCGATCACTGCGTCCGCTCTTTTTTCAGAGAGTTTCTGATTATGATCTTCATCGCCTGTTGAGTCAGTATACCCGCGGACTTCAACCTTCAGGTTCGGATTCTCTTTCATAACCATAATAAGCTTGTCCAGTATATCGATGGATTCTTTTTTTAGATAAGCCTGGTCTAGTTCAAAGAATATATTACCAACAGTATATGACTTCCCTGGGGCGATTTTATCGAGAATAACGTTTTTGGTCTTTTCGTCGTTTTTGACGATTTCTTTCCTGGGCACATAGCCCGGCGATGTGAAGAGCAGCTCTATGCCGTCTCCTTCAGGTACGTCAATAATGCCGGTTTTATCTACTTTTTGCTGCTTTGAGTATACGGTCTTTCCTTTTTCTCTTTTCCTGATTCCAACAACGGCAGGGATTTCCTTGCCGTCTTTATCTGTAACCGATACCTTTAATTTTCTGGTCTTTATATCCTGCATTGCCGGAGGCTTTTCACCGGATATGCGCGGCTGCTCAGGAAGCGGTTCTGTTTTATCTTTATCATGTTTCTCCTGCCCAGGGGCAATAGCATATCCGCTTCCGCCGTCCACAATGCGGTTGTAGTATTCCGTACCTATTGCGTATAGATAATTGCCGGCAGGCAGGAACAGTATTCCATTTGAGGCAGAAGGCTGGGACACAGCGCCCGGGAACGGGGTTTTGTAATCCCAGATTGTATTATTATCAGATAAGTTTACAGCTTTTAGCATGCCATAAGGGACTTTTTTACTATTTACATATTCATTCTTATTATAGGCAATATATATCTGATCGTTGATAGTTACAAAGTATGGGCCGGATTGAGGCGCGGTTTTAATGATTCTGATAATATTGCCGTTGCCGGGATCGATAACGGCAATATCACTGTTGCTTATTGAAAACAGGATTGACCTGTCCGTGAAGCTGAGACTGGAAGTAATGAGGTCAGTATATTCTTTTATCCATATTTTTTCGCCGGTTTTCAGGTCAAGGCAATATATGCTTTTCCCTGAAGGGATATATACTTTTTCCTTGTAAACAACAGGGGGGTATATCTTAAGCGGGCTTTTAATGCTTTGTGACCAGATTTCTTTTCCTGTATCCGCTTTGAGGCAGTGAACAGTATACTTGCCTTTTCCGTAGTCCATTGACTGCGAAAAAATCAGGTCATCATAGAAAGTAGGGAAGCCGCTGTAAGTCTTTATAAGGTCATTGGTCCAGTTTTCATGGCCGTTCCTGATTTCCCTGGAAATAAAGGTATTGCGCGTGCCGTAGAATATATTGTTTTCAAGGATAACGGGATCAGCGTAAATACCGTCTACCATTGGGCTTGAAAGCCTGCCTGAGAGGTCGGGTTTAAGGTTTTCCTGCCTCATGCCTGTTCTTGCCCAAAGAACGCGGCCGTTATTCTTATTGATAGCGTAAATCGCAATTGGATCGCTCAGGAAGAGGGTGTTACCTTTGATCAAAGGATATTTCACTTTGCCTGCTGACCTGGAGAATGCCCTGAATTGGGCGGATATTTGTTTCAGGTTGATCTTCCATACAAGTTTCCCGTATTCTTCATCAAGGCAATATACATTGCTCTTTGCGTCCGTAAAATAGATTTTATCGTCGGATACAACAGGGTTGAAGACCCTGTCATCCCCCTGGAAAAGCCATTTCAGATTATTGTTCTTTACGATTATTTCGTCGTTGTTGCCTGTGAAGTATATGTTTCCTTTATAGACAGGCCAGTCGCTGCTATCCGAATCAGCTTGTATGGTGAGTAAAAAGATAATTAAAAAAATAAAATAATATTTTTTCATAATGTTAAAACAGGATCTTTTGTGTATTAAATACCCGATACGGGCTGAAAGGAAATATTATATTTAAAATTTATAAATTTACAAGGAAAATATTGAATGGAAATAATGATTGATTAAGCTGCTCAGCTTGATTGACTTTTTATTTTATAATTTATGGTGAGATCAATAAAATAACCTGATTTTACGGTCTTGACAAAATATAATTTTACGATATTCTTAACGATATAATGCGTATCATTAAGTCGAATTGACTTATAATGCGAATTAATTTATAATTGTACTGCGGAGATATTAAAATATGTCTGATAAAAAGAAAGGAAGTCTGTGGAAACTAACGATAGTCTTACTCCTATTGATAGCAGCAATCGCTGCACCGTTTATTATTGCATTAACATCTTCTTATACTGTGTTAATTAAAAATACCGATTCCAGGTATTTCATTGCCAAGGATATTCTTATAGCCGGTGATTACCTGTTTTGCATCAGGGATTCGATAGAACATAAGAAAAGAAAGAATGCCCTGGCCGGTAATGAACACGATTATAATTTTGCATTATTATCAATTGATGATGTGGTTTACATTGAGGTAATACCTGACGGAGAAAACATAAGTTCAGCCGATGCTATGGCTTTCTCGAAAATGTATCTCGGAATATATAAAGTAGATGTTTCCGGAAATAGCGGGTATCTTTATCTGAGATTAAAAAGGGGAAAATTATATGGTACAATAAGATTCCCGGACTGGGCGCATGGTGTCTTTGAGCCTCTTAAGAATCTCTGGATAAAAAATGGCAGGATAGGATTTATCCGCTCTGTTGACTCAACAGAAGAGGCGAGAAGAATAGGTGCTCCCACATTTTTTACGCAGGAATTTCACGGTGAATATAAAAACGAAGGTAATGTAATCGAAGGATATTACCTGAACAGGGGAGCAAAGATGATGTGGAGAGGTTATAAAAGCGGGACAAAGTGAGACAACAATATTAATCTCCCACATGGTTTAATTCTCCGCTGCTTTTTGCAGTAAGCCTGCAATTGTTTGCAGTAATCCTGCAGCTTGCGGTGTGGAGCTTTATTTTTTTTGCCGGTTTTGTCTTCCCCTGAATTCATCCATGGAGGAGGTAAGCCCAAGGAAAGCGACTATTGAATCCATCAGGCGCACAGGCATTAGTCTGAAAAGCGGGATCGTATTAACGATCCACGGCATTTTTAAAACCGGCTTGTTTCTTTTTATCGCTTTGAATATTTTCAAAGCCGCTTTCTTCTCATCGAAAATCGGGAGCAGAAATTCGAACCTGCTTTTTACTCCTTCGAACATGCCTGTATTTATAAAGAACGGGCACACGCATGTTGTTTTAACTCCTTTTAATTTTTGTTTTTTCAGCTCCATCCTGATTGATTCATTGAATCCGAAAGCCGCGAACTTGCTGGCACAATAATCGGCAAGGGAGGCAGTGCCGATAAGGCCGCCTGCTGAGGATATGGTAACAAGGTGGCCGTTGTTTGCTTTTATCATGGCAGGAAGAAAAGCCTTTGTTGTCCAGAAGTGAGCAATAATATTGATATCCATTGTTTTTTGTACCTGCTTGTCTGTACACTCCAGGAAGGGTTTGCCGGATACAATGCCTGCGTTGTTGATCAGTATCCGGACTTCGCCTATGTCTTTTCTTACTTTTTCAGCTGTTCTGTAAACAGTGTTTCTGTCGGACACATCGCATTTATATGCGAGGGCTGTGCCGCCTGCTTTTTTAATTTCATTTGCGGTCTTGTCTATGCTTTCTTTGTTGATATCCCATAGAACAACTATGCTCCCTTCAGAAGCAAAATGTAACGCAAGCAGCCTGCCTATACCGCTTCCTGATCCTGTTATTAATACTGTCTTATCTTTCAGGTTTTTCATGTTTTATAATCCTGTTTGATATTGAGCCGGAAGGAAATCATGCATTATGGGTATATTTTTACCTGGCTTGGTTGACTCTCAGATTATATAATTTATCTGTCATTTTAGCATATTACAATCAAAAAACGGAGGTCACTAGTAAGAAAATTTAAAAAAGAAGCCGTCTTAATGGAGCTTTATTATTTTCCCATTGGAGTCATATCCGAAGACTTCCCCTTCTCTTTTTGCCTTTGCTGCGTACATGGCAGAATCAGCCAGTTCTATTAATTCTTTATGATCCTCTACGTCATTGGGGCTGGGGTATGTCGCGATCCCGATTGAAAGCGAGATGCCTCTTACGTTTTGCTTGACATTCGATGAACCGACGATTTCCGATATATCAAATGCTTTCAGCATTTCACATATTCTCTTTGCTATCATTGAAGCATTGTCATGTTGTGTTTCAGGCAGGAAAATTGAAAATTCATCTCCGCCGAACCGGGATGCCACATCATAGGGTCGAATGATGTTCACATACCCGGTCATATCTTTGTGCAGAGATTTATAAATAGCCTCATCGATAAATAATGCGCTGATTTTTTTCAGTACCTGGTCGCCTACTAAATGGGAGTATGAATCATTTATTTTCTTAAAATTATCGCCGTCAACGAAGATCAGGGAAAGATAGGATCTTGATTCAGGTAAAGCCTGATCATTGTCCAGAGTGGAGGTTATTTTTTGATTTTTTCTTTTTACCCGTTCAAATTCAATTTTCAGCCTGTCTTCAAAGGTTTTTCTGTTTAAAAGGCCTGTTAAACCGTCGAAACCTGCCTGTTGTAATTTCGTGGCGTTTTTTACAATAGCGGACAGGGACTTTGGTTTTACAGGTTTATGCAGGAAGTAATAAGCGCCTTTATCAAGAACGATATCCGATAGCTCATCATCACCATAACCGGTCATAGCTATGATTGGCGGGGTTATCTTAAGATCCTTTGTAAGTATATCCAGAAGATATAAGCCATTATCGCGGTTCGGAAGTTCCCCTTTGCGCTTCGGTAAAGAGAGATCCAGTAGTATTGTATCCCAATAGGTTTTTTCTATCAGATCCAGTGATTCCTCAACATCATTAGCAGTCTTGATAAAATAATTTGGATTGGAGTATTTTAATATATTTCCGATCGTTTCCTGTACGATTAGCTCATCGTCTATAATCAATATGCTAAGATCGCGTTCGTTATTGATTTTATATTTTTTTTTCGGGCTCATCAATATTTTGCTTAAAACAGGCTTATTTATATAATAATATATTGTTTTTTATGGGAAAACTATTATCATAATCAAGACTTAAAGGCAAATATATTTTAGTTCCTGTTAAACTAGAATATAATGCCGGAATATGCCAAGCATTATTTCAAATATTTTTATTGAAAAAGCAATAGCAGACTTGAAAATATTTATAATAATTAGAGAAATAGATAGGTCTGTAGTAGCCAATAATTTTGGGATATGTGATAAATGTTAAATATAATGCTTATTTTGAAATTATATTTAAAAACTGTCAAGAGATTTACTTAAAACGATTTGCGATTTGAAAGGCGGATTTTATAGTGTCAGATTTTTTCTTATTGACAGCGCAATAAAACGGCTGTTAGTTTTGCGTCAAATATAGCTCCCCGGATCAGTATTCCGTTGCTATAACACCGGCTTCTGCTTTTAACAAAGGTGAATATATTACTTTGATTACTATCGTCTTATGTGATAATTGAATTATTTTGTGTTAGTACACTACTGATTCTAACTCCTTATTGAGAAGTGCGGTTTTTTTGTCATGAAATATACTGATATATTGAGATAATCTACTAAACATGCTGATGGAGAAATAGATGGATTTTATTGATTTAGCTGCACAACAACGAAGAATAAGAGAAAAGATTGAAGAAAGACTTGGAAAGGTTCTGGACAGCGGGAAATATATAAACGGCCCTGAAGTCAATGAAATTGAAGAAAAACTGGCTGCTTATGTTTCAGTAAAATACGCGGTCGGATGTTCAAGCGGTACTGACGCGTTGCTGATGCCCCTGATGGCATTCGGAATAGGGCCCGGGGACGCGGTTTTTACAAGTCCCTTTACATTTATAGCAACGGCAGAAGTAATACAGCTCCTCAGGGCAAGACCAGTGTTTGTGGATTGTGAAAAGGATACATTTAATATAGATGTTAACAAGCTTAAACAGGCTGTTGAAAAAATAAAACATGATGGGAAGCTGAAACCCAGGGGTATAATACCTGTTGATCTCTTTGGTCAGTGCGCGGATTACGATGAAATAAACGCGTTTGCCGGAGAACATGATCTATTTGTGCTCGAAGATGCCGCGCAGAGTTTCGGCGCTGAGTATAAAGGACGTAAAGCATGCTCTTTATGCGAAGTAGCGGCAACCAGCTTTTTCCCTGCAAAACCATTTGGGTGTTACGGCGACGGGGGTATGATTTTTACAGACGATAAAGAAATGTATGATAAGCTTTTGTCAATACGTGTACACGGCCAGGGGACAGACAAATATAATAATATTCGGATCGGAATAAACGGCAGGCTTGACACAATGCAGGCAGCGATATTGCTCGCAAAGTTTGAGATTTTTGAAGAAGAGATCAGGCTGAGACAGGATGTAGCCAAAAGATATGCTGACGGGCTTTCGGGCAAAGTAAAGACTCCTTTTGTGAAAAAAGGCAATCTCTCAGCCTGGGCACAGTATTCGATACTGCACCCTGAAAGGGACAGGCTTATCGCCAGTCTGAAGAAAGAAGGTATCCCGACTGCTGTCTATTATCCAAAGCCGCTTCATTTGCAGGAGGCGTTTGCCGGTCTTGGTTGCAAATCAGGCGACTTCCCGGTAAGCGAAGAAATCGCAGGGAATATCTTCAGTATACCTATGCATCCTTATCTTGAAGTGCAGGACCAGAACAGGATAATAGATGCTGTAAATAAAAATGCTTAGCCTGTAAACAGGAAGCTGCTAACTGATTACCTTATTATTTTCCGGGAGGAATAATTGTCTATTAATAAAATAATCACAGTTGTCGGAGCAGGCTATTGGGGTAAGAACCTTGTGCGAAATTTTTACGAGATCGGTGTACTGCATAGTGTCTGCGATAACAATCAATCCGCATTTAAGCAAATTAAAGAAAAATATCCTGATATTATATTAACGACAGATTATAATTCCATTTTAAATAACGATGATATTCAGGCTGTTGTGATCAGCCTACCGGCTGAGATGCATTATGAATATGCCCGAAAGGCATTGGAAGCAGGTAAACATGTATATGTGGAAAAGCCGCTGACGATAAAAGTTCCTGAGGCGGAAGAACTGGTTGAACTTGCCGGTAAAAAAGATCTGAGATTGATGGTAGGACATCTTCTTCAGTATCATCCTGTTTTTCAACACTTGAAGGCAATGGTTAAAGCCGGAGAGCTTGGCAGAATATATTATATATACTCCAACCGTCTTAATCTTGGTAAAATAAGGAACGAAGAAAATATTCTTTGGAGCTTTGCTCCTCATGATATTTCAATGATCTTATCACTTGCAGGTGAGGTGCCTTCCAGTGTGTTTGCTACAGGGGGACAGTATTTACAGAAAAAAATAGCGGATGTTACAGTCACGCATATTGATTTTCCCGGAGGAATAAAATCGCATATATTCGTTTCATGGCTGCATCCGTATAAAGAGCAGAAGCTGGTTGTTGTAGGTGAAAAGAAGATGGCTGTATTCAGCGATACTGAGGACTGGGACAATAAATTGCTGGTTTATCCTCATTCCATTGAATGGGAAAATAATATCCCTGTTCCCCAGAAAGCAAATGCTGAGAAGGTTATAGTGGAGCAGTCCGAACCTTTGAGAAATGA
>CAZVYR010000030.1:0-19858 GCA_964631555.1 uncultured Leptospirales bacterium | reverse complement strand
ATCTAATGAATTTTTAACATCTTAATTACCGGCAAAGACTTGGTGAAATATTAAAGCCGTAGGTTAGTTTAAAATGACAAGTATGGAAATCTCAAAAAAGAGAGAGTCCTGAAATATCCGGTTGTACTCAAAGAACACTTCTCTTCTCCGTAAAAATCAACAATCAATCACTCATCTGCTCCAGCAATATTTACTTCCAATCATAAATAAATGCCGCCTTTTTTCAGATTATTGCTTTGAAACAGTTCGATTTTATTTCTTATAAAGTAAGTATGAAGCACTGCGAATACCAGCATCGGTGGATACAAAACGACAGCAATTTTAAATACTAACAGAAATGCTTCACCTGCAGAATAATTTGCCAGCAGGTTATAAATACCATAAATGCCGAATATAAAAGGTATAAGACTGCCTACGTATTTCCCTATCATTTTTAATTCCTGATCTTTCTTATTGAAATATCGTATTCCAATATCATCAAATGTCCAAAGAGTGGAAAGAAGAATGGCAACCGTGAGTGTAATTAGAACAACAATTAAAAATCGCCCAATTTGAAAAGCGCCTTCAGAAATTAGGATTGAATTTGTATTGGCAGGACCGGATAATAATTGAAGTACAGCGATTAACTTAGTACTGAAAATTAAACCAATGCCAATCCCCTGCATGGGTCTGGAAAACCAGTGTTTAAAAGGACTAATACTCAAGTCTTCATTTTGGTCTAACTTTATAAGAGAATCAGTCATTTTCTTTATAATAAAACGAAAGATTTTTGGAAGGATAAAGAAAGGAAAGCATAGAATAACAGTAAAGCGTAAAAATCTAAGTGCTGTCATCCACGCTTCAGCATGCCATTTTGTAAGAGGAGCAAAATCCCTGTTAAAAAACGCATACAAAATACTAAAAAAGAGGACAGCTAACGCAGGAGCCAGATCTTTTGCCAAGATTAGTTTGGAATTTTTTACTAACAGGTTTATACTCCGGCAATATTTTTTCAAAAACAACTTAAAGAACAATCTGGTTTATTTTAATCTCATTTTGGGTCTAATTCCCCGCAGCTCTGCTGCGAGGAAGATTCATTTTCCTCTCATGCGTCCGCCGCCCTGGCCTGTTCCTGCAGCCGCGCATCGTTTAAATGCAGGGAGATGCTTCTCCTGTGAAGCTGCGCGCAATCGTTTGAATACATCCACAATATCCTTTTCTGCGACAAAATTCAAAAAATCATCATACATTTTTACATTTTCTATTTCCGCTTGCACACCGGCTTCACATGCTTCCTTAAGAGTAGCGAATGACGGAACCTTACTGTACCATTCATCTTCGGGCACTGTTATCCCATATTTACTGAATAACGGTTTTAGCAGCGCGATGTGCGTTGCTTCAGCATTAATGATATTCGAGAAAGGTTGCACAGAGCCGAACTTGTCAATCACTTTCTGATATAAAGCTCTTGCTTTGTACTCATCGTTGATAGCATCGATCAAAGCCTGCTCTGTTTTTTTGTCAACCTGCTGGGCAATAAGTGCTCCCATAGAACTAAAGATGAAAACAAAAAAAATACTGCTTGCTGCAATTTTTTTCATAATTATTTTCTCCTTCTTTGATGTTTAATTTCATAATCTTTTAGACCTCCACAATGACAGTTCTGTTCCAAATTTATTGAATTCATATAACTAAATATTACGGCCTGGTCAAATGTTCTCTTAATATCCTGAATAGATTCGTCATGCTATACTATTTTTTAACTAAAAAAAAGAGAAAAAAAATTTTTCTTGATTTTTTCTCTCTGTGACTTTCTTTTGAAACTCCGTGAACTTTGTGTAATTTTTTAAGAATGTTTAGTAATAATATTATATAGCAAAGGGGAAAAATAATGTCTTCCATTAATGAAATTAATAAATACGGTGAGGAATTGGAATCTCTGCTTTGTCTCAGGACTTCACCGATTGCGGTTAGAATGCTGAGATCGGAAACGGAGATACCTGAAGGGGCTCTCAGACCTAAAAAGGACAAGAATAAACATTACGCACAGTGCCAGGTTTTCAGCCTGTCAAGAAGGGACAGAATGACAGTGGCAATGCTGAAGGACGATAACTGGTGCCTTGGGCCGATAATGGCTTACGGTCTTGTCCAAATGCCGCCTCCTCCGCCCGGCGCAGGCGCTGCCCCGGAGATACAGTATAAGCATTTTGAATACGGTCAGTATGTTGGAATACTCACTGCTCCGCTTAAGTCAGCTAAGTTTGAACCTGATCTTGTGCTGGTCTATTCTGATACGAATCAATTGAGAGATATGCTCCTATCCTTAAAGGAAGAGGATAAGTCAAAGGTCAGGACAAATTTATTCCCGATCTCCTGCGCTTTCTGTATAACAAATCCTATGATTGATAATGAATACTGGGTCAACCTGCCTGATCCAGGTGAATACGTCAGGGCATTGACCCAGCCCGGTGAAATGATATTTTCCATACCCAGGCCAAAGCTGTCTGAATTTATGGAAGGATTAAGAGTTTTTGATAAGGAATCAATGTTCGCTCATGAGCAGATGATGATGCAATCGGATTTTGAACAGCCGGATATTTATAAACAGATGTTCGAATCATGGGGCATGGAGCACAGTTAGTATTTTATAAAGAACAAAAATCAGCACCAGGTTACCCCACGGTTCCAACTGTGGGGTATCTTTCTTTAAAAAAAATTTCAAATTCCCGAAAAAAATTCAAAAATCCCCGTCAAATTCGCCTAAAAACACCAAAAAGTGTAAGGTGAAATTGTATATATAAGTAGAGGGGTAAAAAACTTTCAACCTATTTGTAAAACATTCTCTGAACACGAAGACTCTAAAATACAGAAGCAGATAAAGAACCCATCTTCCTGATCTGCACAGATTGGAGGGGGTGGTTTCATAAGGAAGATAATCATGGCAACAGCAGCAACGAACATACTATTAAACTCTATCAGCGGACGCATAGGCAACGTCGTGTTTTACACGAGGTCCGGAAAGCAGTGCGTGCGTACTCATGTCATTCCGCGCAATCCCGACACAGAGGCGCAGCGCGCAGTGCGCCGCAGCTTCGGCAATGCAGTGCGCTCATGGCAGTCCATGAGCGAGGATGAGAAATACGCGTACATTAGAAAAGCCCGCTATCTTAATATGAGCGGCTATAATCTTTATATATCGAATTATTTAAAAAGAGTAATGCAGTCACTTAATCTTACTTCAACACACGAACAGAAGTCAATAGTCCCTTACTTTACCTGGAACCTGGGACTTTCAACATGGAACTTGCTTCCGCTCCCTGAGCGAATCCCCTCCGTTTCAGAGTCGTATATAAAGGCTTCCGGCCTGAATACAGTTAAATCCCAGCCAAAACTATGTCCCGGGTGATAAAGTTCGCAGAAGTGTTAAAAAATAATGAAAATATTACTCAATTTATACAGAAAAAAGGCTGACCTGTCTCTCACCCTGAAAACCCCTATAGCCGGATCAACAAATACAATCAATCCTATTTATTGAAATCGCCATCGTCATAATCCTCATCTGAATCTTCATCAAATTCATCGTCAAAATCATCATCGAAATCTTCGTCAAATTCATCTTCAACATAATCATACTCTTCTTCACCATATCCATACTGGGACGGTGCCTCGCCGATAGATTCAACAATAAAAGGATAGTTAATATTTTTATCGAAATCCGTTATTTTTACCAGTTCAACAATAAAATGCCATTCATCCCCGTAATCGAATAAAAACAACATTTTGCTATTTAATTCATTGAACGCCTTTGATAACTTTGTTTTCTTAACACCAGGGAACTTGCTGGCTTCGCCAATATCAGCGAATAATTCATAACCCGTTTCTGATTTATGCGGATTCTTTAAATTATCGTAGAAACCGAAAGCATGATCAAAAGAAAAATCGAACGCGCCGATTGTAGCCTGCGCCAGGTCATATAATGATGAATTTTTGGGTAACGCGATAATCCTGTAAGGACTATCCTTTGTTTTCCCTTCCAGGGAAACAACTGCTTTTATATGTAGTACATTGTTAAGGTTGACAACATTCATAACTTCGTTCTCCCGCAATTAAATAAATATTTTACTACAATTAACATAATCATCACAACAGGCCGCTAATACAGGCCGTGTATAAAAATTTAGCAATAAATGAAACTATCGATCTGATTTTGCAAGATTTTTACATAAGGATATTGAATTTTATATAATATTTTTTAAAAAAAATCAAAAAAAATTTCGGATAAAATCATTATTGCTAAATTAAGCACAGGAGTTATTAATGATATACCGTAATTGTAATTCAGAGTGGAGATATTTTTATAACGAAGGAAATCGATTTCAGGAAAGGATATTGATAATTTCCTGCATACAATGAATCTTACATATTCATATATTCAGGCAATTATTGAATAATAATTTGTATACATAACAAAGCCCCGGATATACGATACTCGGTGGATATCAATCCGGGGCTTCTGTAAATATCTTATTAAACTAAGGAGGCTAAAATGCCACGCCGCCGCCAAAATATAATATCGGTGACCAGGTAACTTCAACATCTTCATTTCCACCTGAAGGCTGGGTTAAAAATCCGCCTTCAATAAAAGGAATGATGTCTGCCTGCGGATTAAACTGTAATTCGGCACTCAGGTTCACTCCAAGGCCTTCTATCGCATCGTCTAATAAATCATTATTAATTTTACGATATCCGATATTAAGTCCCATTTTAAAGCGCATTGTATTTAACATTGTAACATATTTCAATGCCACACCAAATTCATACATATCGCCTGATTCGCTTATACTTCCATATTCAAAAGTAGGTTTAGCCAGATTCAGAAAAGCACCGACACAAAATTTTTCGGCAATATAAGAATCGACAAATACTCTTAAAAGAATTCCGGCAGTTTTGTCAACATCGGTTCCTTCGACATTAACAGTCCCCGGCAGCCAGAAATTGCCGCTGATTGCGATATCCATAGTATCAGTACTATTGTCAGCAAAAACAACAGAAGAGAATGATAAAACAAGAAAACATATTACTACTTTGGAAATAATTGATCTTTGAGACATTTTAACTACCTCTTTATTGTTTTTTATAATATTCTTTCTCAGGCTCCTGTTCTGTTAATAAATTCCGGATGTACAGAGAAAAAATTTAACCATAAATTTATTACTTGAAATATAAAGATTTTATTGAATTCTTACATCGTACTAAAGTACTATTTCTGAAAAAAACATACTCTTACAGTAATTTTTTTTTGTTTTTTTTTATTCTTAAATAACAATTTTTTCTAATTCTGGAATATGACATTATTTACTATAACATCGTTTATAGCTTTTTTTATTTATATCAATGTAGGGCTTTTTGTACTCTACAGCGATATTCGTTCCAGGCTCAACCGTCATTTCTTTTATTTCTGTCTTATGCTCGCGCTGTATGCCTTGTTTCACACAATCTTATTCTCTCCGATTGAGGAAACACTGAAGGATGCCCTGCAAAAATATTCATATATACCGATGCTTATGTTCGCGATCATTATGATTAAATTCATTCTTATTTTCACGAATTTCTTTGAAAGCAGAAAAGTAAGACTCCTGTATTATTCTCTTGTATGGATAGTACCGGCGTTCATTAGCTATAAAAGCATCACAGCCAATGCTATTGTTAATGATTACCCTTCCGGATTCTGGCTGGCATTCATGATAACATCAGCTATTTACAATCTGTTCAGTGTATCGTTAATGATCGTATGGTGGAAAAGAACAAAGATAAAGAGGGAAAAAAAACAGGCAAAGATATTTGTTATATTTTCCATGTATGCAATAATAGCAGGATTTATTGTGGATTTATATGCAGGATATCATAATCAGCCTCCTCTTGCAATGACAGCAACAATTATATGGATATTCGCTATGCTGTATATCGTAGTAAAATACCGGTTTATGCAGCTCACACCGAAACTTGTCAGCGGCGATATACTTAATTCAATTGACGAAGGCGTTATGCTGTTTGATGAAAATCTCAAAGTGATCTTTGTCAATCAAAGAGCAGAGCAGTTGGCTGGATACAAACCTGATACTGTTAACACCCTGAACGATAACCTTATTGATAATCTGCATTATGGAGAATTGATCAGTAATTTTCTAACAAATTTCGAACACGATATCAGCACAAAAATGATATATAAAACCAGGATAAACGAACGCCCTTTTGATTTGCAGTTCAAGAAGATATATGATAAAGGCAGCGATCTGCTCGGCATATTGTGCATTGCCAAAGAGATAGTCGGATTTGAGTATCTTGCCAGGCGCTTTAACCTCACAAAACGCGAAGAGCAGATCATCTTAAATGTTATTTCCGGCATCAGGCATATCGAAATTGCCGAAAAGCTTAATATTGCGGAGCGCACTGTAAAAGCACATATTACCAACATCTACACAAAGATCGGAGTTAAGAATAAAATCGAGCTTTATAATATGCTCAACGATTTTAATATTAAAACCAATTCAATCAATAAAAACGTTCAGTCCGTACAGCTTCGTTAGGTCACAGATCAGACAAGCGCTCCTGCCGCGGGCGTTACGTCATTCGGATCAAGCGCTTTTGTGATCTTACTCCACCACAAATGATAATTGGATAATCCTTTGCCGATCTCTTCAGTCGGTGCCATCAGCATCGCGAAGTAGCGCTCTTTAAAAGCCCTGTCGCTTTCCTGTTTCACCCATGCTTCCACTGCCTCTTTTGCTTCGGCATTCATCGGGTCAAATTTACAGAATATTTCGGTTTTGCCGAGATGCCCCTGTTCGACTCCCCATCCGAAAAAGGCTCCGCCGTCATCCACTATCAGGCCCTTTTCAATCAAAGGCTCCTTTGCTTTCCCGGCACCGATTGCCCACTTAATTGTCAGGTCCCTTTGTCCCATAACTGGAATTGAATTAAAAGCGCCTCCTGCGCGGAATGTCTCCCTGATAGAGGCCGATATCCTGATGCACTGGCACAGCAGAATCCCTTCAATTCCCGGATCTTCAACTGACTTCAAGGATTGCCCGCCAGCCTCGCTTATTATCTGCTGCAATGTCTTCTTCTTATATTCAAAATCCGCAGCAGAGTTGCCCGCGATTATTACAAAGAAACCAGGTCCTTTAACCTCCTTGCCCATCCGTGTAAAGACTTTCTCTTCTTCTTCATTGCTTGTCGTTATATTAGCTGCAACCATTGATACGTTAAATCCCATTAACTCGAAGGCAATCTCACTTTCCCCGATATTAAGCTCTGCCTGCCACATCTTCTCCACTGACGGAAAGCTGAAATACCGTGCCATGAAATTAGCCGGTATCCCGCTCAGGGAGTAATCCGGCGAAACTCCCTGCACCGGAAATCTCGCGGGTCCGGGCCAGTGATAAAGCTTGACCGCTGCCTTTGTAAACACACCCGGCGTTACTCCAGGAGGCACTGCACTCGTAAGTATGCTCCTGATTGACGGGCCCGGCCCGTCGCCGCTGAACCACTCATCCGAAGACCCCAGCGAACCTGATCGTACAATGTCCCCTTCGGGAGTTACCCATTCAATAGCCAGGTGGTTCCGGTCATCGCCGCTTGTTGTCTGATCCAGGTGTCCGTGCCCCCTGAGCATAGCCGAACAGTTGGTTCCTGCGCCTTTCAGGTTAAAGTGCAGGCCTCTTTTCATCAGTTCAGCCTGAAGCTGCGCCGATATCACATAAGGCTCAACCACCGCGTACATGTTTTTTTCGTTTATTTCTATTATGCGGTTCATTCTTCTCAGGTCTAAATAAATGATCCCGGGAGGAAACATCCCGGTCCATCCTGTACAAACAGGCCTGAATTTCAGCTTGTATTTGTTGCACAGTTTGACTATTGCCTGAACTTCCGCTGTATTTTTCGGCAGAATAACTGCTGCAAACTCAGTTGCATGATACGAAGGCATGATTACCGGGTCATCACAGATGTTCTCCTCTCCGACCACATCTTCAAACGCTGAATAAATATCTTTGCTTAATGCCATCTTACAATACCCCCCTTATCAGATTGCTTTTTCAACTAACTCAGTAATATTATATACTTTAAGCCTGCTGCCGCTAATGCTGATAGCCTGGCTGAATGTCTTCTCACACCATGGACAGGCAGTAACGATTGCCTCAGCTCCCGTAGATTCGGCTTCCTCGATCCTTTCTTTCGCAGTCCATATTGCAAACTCCGGGTTTGACTCATTCACACCTCCGCCTGCGCCGCAGCACCATGAATATTCTTTAATCCTGGTCATCTCAGTGAGCTTTACACCTGGAATACTTCTTAGAACATCCCTGGGCGGCTCATAGACTCCGTGCGTGCCACGCCTGTATTCCTTGGGTGGATCAAAAACGAACCTGTCACCTGGTATTTTTTTCCCTTCCCAGTGTATCCACGGCTCACCAAGCCTGCCGAGACGGCACGGGTCATGATATGTAACCAACGCGTCCATCTTCCCTTTAAAATGCAATTTTCCTTCTTTTATCAGCCTGTCTATGAATTCAGTAATGTGCAAAACCTCAAGGTCGCCTTTCAGGCCGTACTTGTCATACAGCACCTTAAAAGCCTGGTACCGTCAGCGCATGCGGTCACAACTGTCTTTATCCCTGCCTTTTTTATCATGTCCATGTTCTTTTTCGCCTGGTTAAGAAAATCTTCCACGTAACCCATCTGAAAAGCCCGTCCTCCGCAGCAGGTCTCAGAGTCCCCGGCTATACCAAAGTCAAGGCCTGCCTTCTGCAATATCTTTGCCGTGATCCTGGCCAGATTTTGCGCGTCTTTATCATAGCTCGTAAGACAGCCTACATGATAGAGTACCTGCAGCTTCTCCCTGGTCGCGTCCTTCAGGTTAAGCCCTGAAGCCCAGTCGCCGCGCCTGCCCTTAGTGGGTACCATCGAACCCTGCTTCCGGAGACCTTTGATCACCTTTTCAAGGGCAGAATTAGTATGTCCGTCCGCGACACATCTTGCCCTGAATTCACTGATAGGCTCGATCACCTCCATATCCATAGCGTAATTACAGGAAACACCGCAAGCGCCGCACATCTGGCAATTATATACAATGTCCAGAAGCCTGTCGGTATATTTAAATCCGTCCTTCAACATAGCAGCTCCTATATTTAATCTTCCGCCGCCTGAATAACTGTGAAAATTATATCTCGATATGCTCGGACAAACATTCGCATATTGGTAACCGCTCACTTTTTGCATTGGTACGAATTTACACGCAGAACACCTGCAGCACATTTCCATATCGCCCTGGTATTGTTCCAGTCCCATTTGACTACCTCCATTTTATTATCTAATCAATCGTTGAATCGCAAAATTAGTTTAATTTTGATAAATTTCAAGACAACACGGATGTTGTCTTAGCCGCAAAGGACATGGATGGACTATTTGCGGCGGGAAATTTATTAAAATTAAACTAATTTAGCGATAAAATAATCAAAATTGACACAATAACTCAGTCATGATAAGTAAAAATTTAATAGCATACTTTCCCGGGGTTCATTATATTGTTTGGATCAAATATATTCTTAAATTTCTTTAGAACAGCAACTGAGGCAGCATCCCTGTTGAAAATCATATTCCTGGTTTCACCGTAAGGTCTTGAAAAGAACGCACCCATGTTCATTAAACCCTTTGTTGCTGTTAAAGATAACTCCCGTACCCGGCTTGTTTCCCGTGTATTTTCAGTATCATAAAACAAATTAAACTCACAGTGATAACCGGTACCCTGAACCACAGGCTGAATGTAAACACCCATATCAGACACAGGGTAGCCGGCTTTCTCAGCAATATCATTCATGGCCCTGATCTGGCTTTCGATCCTGTCATAGATTGTTAAGTAAAATATATCCTGGCAGCCGCCCTTATATCTTAGTTTCCAGTAAGGTTCTTCAGAAGGATTGCGTACCGCTTTTAGTATCTCATTTGCTGAAACGCCTCCCAATGATTTTAAAGCCTCGAGTCCCAGGCGCTGGGTTATACCTGTGATATCAGCAATATAAGAGCATATCCTCTCTTCCGGGAAATACTCATAACCTGCTACATTGTAGAAAAGGATCCACGAAGGCAAGCCACCCTTTATGTTCAGATAATCATCAGGCCATTTTTCAGCAAAGATAGCAGCCAGACTGGTATTATTGAGAATAAAACATTCGTTGGCCATTCTGAGTCTTACAAGCCAGTAGGCTATCTCAAGCAGACTGTCGAGTCCGGAAGAGCCGACTACGAAAGGCTCTTCCACCCTGGGAAGCAGTTCACATCTCATTGATACCCAGGTCACTATCCCCATTGTACCCTGCGCTCCCTGGATAAGCCTGTGCAACGAAGCCGTACCCGGGCCATAAGGCGCTTTCTGTACTCCGCCTACAGCCCACTGCTCCTCAATAGAGCCCGGCCCGGCTGCCTGCCCGGTCCTGAACTCATCTCCTGTTCCAAAGTATAATCCGGCACAAGCCAGCGGGTCCGATATATCCCACTGATACTTGGGCATCAATACAGGCTCTCTCTCAAGAATACTGCCCACAACAGACTTGGATTTCCGTGGAAGCAAAGGCATATTCAGCCTTATACCTTCTTTCTCCACTTCAGGAATAAGTTCACCGAATGTGACCCCCGGCTCCACCATTGCTACCCTGCGCGCACGGTCGACACGTATGATCTTTTTCATTTCGCTTAAGTCCGCAATAACAGCTCCCCCTGTTCCCGGAACCGTATCGCCGCGAAAATGAGGAGGCCCTGAACTAACAGGGACAAGCGGTGTGTTTGTCTCATTCGCGAACCTGACCAGTTTCTGTACTTCTTCAGCGCTGTGGGGCCGGACAACGCAGGCAGACCGCACAGAATTGACAAAGCTCATATCCGCGGACCATGCCTCCAGAGTGTCCTTTGCATTGTCAATATTGTCTTTTCCAACAATCTCTGTTAATGCTGCTTTATGAACCATTCTATCCTCCCTAAAATGAACTTAATGGATGAAGAGCCGTTCGTTAGGTGAAGTAAGCAGGTTTGTATTTCAAGTATGCGGGTTATTGTCTCTTCATCATGATGCCGTTGTAAAAATTATGATTTCCCTGACAGCAGGCACTTGTTTCTGTCATATTTTATTAAAGCTTTTGAAAAAACTATCATCCGTTATAATCAGAATGTTAATCTTCATACGGAGCAGGGGGCGGAGGCTGCATAATATTTATCCTGTACTTGCTGTAAGGCATGTGATAGGAAACAGGCTTATCGGGCCTGTTAACAGGATTGCCGGCTATGCTTGCGCCGACCGGTTCATCAATCCAGCCTTTTTCATAAGGACACATGAAAGTAAGACGATACGCGAACTTTAAAAACTTCCATTTCCCGTCTTCCTTTACATATTCAACGTCGTATTTACCCAGGCAAAGAAACTGCTTCAGATTACCGCCCATCCCAAATGAAGCTATGCCGTGTGAATGCCAGATCCCTTTTGCCATTGTTCTGTTCCTGTTGATCTCAATAAGGGGATTAACAGTCATATGAATAGCGAGGAATCCCTGGGATTTATGCATCTTGTTTACATCAAAAACTTCGTTCCAGAACCTGGTAACGCTTTGTATACCCTCGTAGACCCCGCTGTCTTCTATTTCCATAATAACACCCGGTGTTTTTTGCGCAAAAAGCAGCGGCACTTCCGAGTTTCTGCCAATATGGTACAAATGGGAATACTGAGACTGCAGTTTCCATATTTCCAGGTAGTCTTTTGCCATAGCGTTTTCAGCAACCTGTTTCTTAAGGCTTCTTACTTCCTCTTCCAGCTCTTGCAATGTCATAGACATTATTCATTGCCTCCTTTTGTTCGTGTATTGATCGAAAATGAGACGCGGGTAATAGAAATATTTTATTGTGTATAATTACCGGGATAAAGGACCGGCACATGATCAGAGGATAAATAAAACAATCAAATAGAAAATTTACTTTTTATAAAATTCCCCGGTTATCGGATGCGGATAATGGAACGGGAAAACATCGGTATCCGGCCAAAGGCTAGGCGGAGGATCTTCGAGTTCATCCGGGCCCACGGGATTATCAGGATAAGTATCTTTATAAAACGGGACGTAATTTGGCTTTGTATAGGCCCATCCGGTTTCAAAATCCGCATGCCAGATGGGATGGTAATTGAGTATCTTGATTCTCCAGATTCCTTTTTCTTTCACGTATGTATTTTCGTAAATCGCGCCTTCCCACCATTGCCTTGTCTCACCTCCTGCGCTCTCATGGCGGCCGGCCATCATCATACAGCGAAACCTCGCCTTTGCCGACTGGCGGTCTGGCGCAACATCAATGATGTCCTGCATCATGGGATGATCCAACAGAAAACCGAACATGGGGCCGTTCTTGCCCCCCACAAAACGATTGCGGAAATGCACGCAATATAGCCTGTACACGCTTTGCTTTCCCCTGAAGATGCCGCCCAGAAAATGCATCTCGCAATTATCAGAAAACAAAGCCACGGCTTCGTCATAAAGACATTTATCAATATAGTATCCGTATTTATGGTGAAGGCAGCGTACTGCGTGAGTATCATGAAGAAGCCCGATCTCCTGAGATAACTGAGCGACCTGTTTCTCAAGCCCGGCAATACGATCCTTATCTGTCATTGCTGCCTCCTGCGATATATTTACCGACAGAGTAGAGTAGGCAATTCAATTCCGGAATCTGGTAGGAAACTAGTAAATAGAACCAGGATAATAAAATGTCAATAGAATTCCATTATTTTTTATAGTTTTTTTTAAATCCTACAATCCTTGACATTTCGTATAGTTATTATATAATATATTTGTTTCATAACTTACTCAATCAGACTGGTTTTTTTCTGCTGGAGTTTTAAAGTCAAACCGGATTACTCCCATCACTAACACTCCAATAATCTGCTATAATAGAGATGCATATTATGAAGGATCTATTATTACTGCTGATCCTGTTGTGTCTGCTTTCCGCATCGTTATTAAGTTCACCTTCTTTCTCACAGCAATACGCACAGGATAAAAAAATTGTGACAATATCTGAAGTTGAAAAAGACAATATACATAGATTAATAAAAGATATTGTCCGTACTGCTTATAAAAAAATAGGTATTGAAGTTAAATTCTATGAATTACCTGCAAGGCGGGCACTTGAATGGGCCAACGCCGGAAAGACAGACGGTGACCTGGCACGAATTGCAGGAACTGAAAAAAAATACACAAATCTGATTAGAATTCCGATCCCGGTTATGGAGATCAAAGGTGTAGTGTTCACTAAAAATATCAAGAGAGATATCAGAACCTGGGAAGACCTTAAAGGTCTTAATGTCGGAATAAGAAGCGGGATTCGTTACTCGGAGATCGGTACCAGAGGTTTGCCGCGCATCCAGGCAAACACGTTAACTCAGCTTTTTAAGCTGCTTGCTCTGGACCGAATCGATATTGCATTGGCAGATTATGATATGGGAAGAATCGAATTACACAAAAATTTCAGGGGATCAAATATCCATATCATCGGACAGCCTCTTAATTCAGCTCAATTATTTCATTATATACACATTAAAAACAGGGAACTGGTACCGCGGCTTGAGTCAGTATTGCAGGATATGCTGAAAACCGGGGAGATCGAATCAATAAAAGAAAATACGACGCGGGAGATACTTTCCGAATGAGAAGCAGGATCGGATATAAACTTGTAATAGCAGTAATACTTTTCAGTTCTCTGATAACTCTGATTACAACTGCTATACAGATCTATCTGGACTATCGCGTTGATATGGCAAGAGTCAATAATTATAAAACACTGATAAAACAGAGTTATTTGAAAAGTATTACAACCAGCGTCTGGATGTTCGATGATGGCCAGATCAATACCCAGCTTAACGGGCTGCTGCATCTGCCGGATATGGAGCATCTTGAAATTAATGGAAATGAAGGCTATCACTGGTCAGCCGGTTCAGCCGGATCAAAATACTTTCTTACCAAAGAATTCCCGTTACTGTATGAGTACAAAGGAAAGAATGTTTCTATTGGATATCTTAAGGCAACTATAACCCTGGATGGAATTTACGCCCACCTGTTAAAAAAAGCGCTTACCATACTGGCAGCCAATACAGTCACAATATTTCTCGTAGCCGGATTTATCCTGTTGATATTTCAATATTCTGTTACCAGGCATCTCAATTCGCTGTCATCCTGGCTGAAAAATCTCAATATTGGAAAATCATTTGAGAAATTCCGGATTAACCGGCCACGTGGAAAACCCGGAAAATCCGATGAACTTGATGAAGTAGTTAACGCGATAAACGAAATGCAGAATAATCTTGAAAATTCTCTTAATGATCTGATTAACAGCGAAAAAAAATACAAAATACTTGCAGAGAATATCCCGCTAAAGGTTTTTCATAAAGATACTGAATGCGTTTTCGTTGCCTGTAATAAAAATTTTGCCGGGGACTTGGGAATTGATGCAGACCGGATATCGGGGAAAACGGATTATGACTTCTTCCCAAAGGAACTGGCAGATAAATACCGCAATGACGACAAACGCATTATGGAATCGGAGATCATTGAGTCATTCGAAGAACAGTACATTGGTCACAGGGGAAAGGGATCAGTAATCAGAACAATAAAAGCGCCGATAAGGGATGAGAACAACAAAGTTACAGGACTCCTCGGAATCTTTACAGATGTCACAGAACTTAAAATGGCAGAGAACGCGCTAAAGGAGAGTGAAGCGAGATTCAGACGGCTGCTTGAAAGCCTGGAGGATTCCCATTTCTTCTACAGTCTCGACCCGCTGGGAAATTATACATATCTGAGCCGGTCCGTTACAAATGTCCTCGGGTATAACGAGGATGAATTTCTGACGCATTACACCAGGTTTTTAACGGATAATCCCATCAACAATGAAGCTGCGCATTATTTGGAAATGAGCATCAGCGGCGAGAAGCAGCCGTTATATGAAATCGAAATTTACCATAAAAACGGTTCCAGCCGCAGGCTCCAGCTTACCTCAATCCCTGTTATTGATAATTACGGGAAGGTAATTTCTATAGAAGGACTGGCGCACGATGTAACTGAGAATAAAAGAATAGAAGACCAGCTAAGGCAGGCACAAAAGATGGAAGCGATCGGTACACTGGCAGGCGGAATAGCGCATGACTTCAATAATATCCTTAACATAATCCTCGGCTACGCCGAGATAGCGAAGGATGAATCGCCTGAGGTTTCAGCGCTTTATAAAGACCTGGATATGGTTCTTCAGGCCGGTCACAGGGCAAAAGACCTGGTTAAACAGATACTGGCGTTCAGCCATCAAACCGAATACAAACGAATAGCCTTTCAACCTTCCAGTATTATAAAAGAAGCGCTTAAAATGCTCCGTCATTCAATACCGACTACAATAGAAATCAGGGAGGATATTGACCCGCACTGTAACATGATACTTGCGGACCCGATACAAATTCACCAGATACTCATGAATCTCTGCACAAACGCTTTTCATGCAATGGAGCAAACCGGGGGGACAATGTATATCTCTCTCAAGAACCTGGAAATATACCCTGAAACATCAAATGATAATGATATTGATCTGCCTGAAGGGGAATATATTGAACTGATAGTAAAGGACACAGGACCCGGAATACCGCCTGCCATTAAAGACAGGATATTTGACCCCTACTTTACCACAAAGGGAGTAGGGAAGGGAACAGGGATGGGTCTGTCAATAGTTCATGGAATCGTGCAAAGTTATGAAGGTAAAATAACAGTTGAAAGCAAACATGGAGAAGGCGCTGTCTTTCACGTCTTTCTTCCTGTAACTGAAAAAAAGCAGGAAGAAGAAAAGTTAAACGGTGAGATACAAGGCGGAACGGAAAGTATCCTGCTCATTGATGATGAGGAAAACCTGGCGCGAATGAGCAGGGATATGCTCACTAAACTTGGTTATAATGTCACCGTAAAACTTAGCAGTTCTGAAGCCCTTGAAACATTCCGGGAAAACCCGGGGGCGTTTGATCTTGTAATAACGGATCAAACCATGCCAGGAATGACAGGCGCAAACCTCGCAACACGAATCCTGAACATCCGGCCCGATATCCCGATTATTCTGTGTACTGGTTACAGTACATTAGTTTCCGAAGAAAAAGCCAAAGCCATGGGTATAAGGGAATTCGCCTTAAAGCCCCTGGTAAAAAAGGATATTGCATTTCTCATAAGGAGAGCGCTGGATAAATCATGATTCTCGCTCAAAAAAATAAAAAAATCCCAAAAAATTTCAAATCCCGAAAAAAATTAAAAAAATGCCTTAAAAATTGCCAAAAAACCCCAAAAACCATGACAGAATTACGTATATATAAGTAGAGGTAAAAACAAAACGTCCTTTCTGAATAAAAAATTGCCCTGTAAGGCAATTACGTATATCGTTAATCAAAACTCTCTTCTCTGCCCTGGAACTTGAATCTTTTAACTATGAACCTTACTCCATTCCCCTCCGTTTCAGCTTCGTATATAAAGGCTTCCGGCCTGACCGCGGCTGAAGCGCAGGCAAAACTCGTTCCCGGATGATAAAGGAATGCTGATCCGTTAAAATATCTCAACAAAGACATCAGGATAATGGCATCAGAAAAAATTAACAGGAGAGGTATATACAGAAGGGCAGGGGAGTCCTATTTTTAATCTCCTACACAAGAGTAACTATATTTTCTTCTTTAGCGCATTTTATACAATATCTCTTAGCTTCTCTGTTTCCCCTCGACGGCACGAAATGATGATTCAGCTTGTTAATCTCAGCTCCGCATTTTGCACATTTCATTTTATTCTCCGTAACTTATTGAAAATTTATTTATAAAATGTATTTCATTATATATTATTATGATCGGAAATATTGAATCGACGATAAAGAAAAATCAAAACCCGCAGAGTAAAAAATATATTGACTCTTTGATTTTTCGTATTAACATAATAAAAGATCATTCTTTATCTTTTTTAAAGATCAGGAAAATATTCAGGAGGATATAATGAAAAGATTCATTATATTTACAGCCCTTGCAATATTGATATTTAATCTTAATTGCAAAAAAGAAGAAGATACAGTCGGCTTAAAGGGACTCATCAATTTCAAAGCAGGTAAAGTCATACTCACGGATACAGGCGGAAACGCCAGGGACGCGGCAATAGGCGATGAAATAACACAGGGAATGAAGATTGAGACAATCGGAGAAAAATCCTTCGTGGATATATATATCGGCGATTATATCATAAAGGTGCTGGGTAATACGGTCCTTGATATAGACAAATTGTTTGAGAACGCGGTAACCGGCAACAGGCAGGCAAAATTCAGGGTAGAGAAGGGTACCTTATTTTCAAGAATAACAACAAAACTATCGAAGGGTGATGTATACGAAGTAACAACCCCGACAGCTACAGCCGGAGTCAGGGGCACCGACTTCCTGGTCACTGAAGAGGACGGCAAAGCAAATGTGGCATGTCTTAAAGGATTAGTGTCAGTACTCAATAATTCCCTTACAGACAGTGAACCTGTCATCCTTGAAAAGAAAGAAGAGACTGACGTTATACCCGGCCAAGACATGGTCAAGAAACAAATCAAAGCTGACAGGCTCAGGATGCTGAATATTATAACCGAAATAAAAGCGCTCAGAAAAGATATAAGACAGAAATTCGAAAAGCAGCGCGAGGAAATAAGGCAGCAGGTCACAGATCAGAAGGCTAAGAACAAAGAGATGGTCGACGCGCAGAAAGAAAAGGATAAAGCTATGGTAAGTGAGCAAAAGCAAAAGGACAGCGAAATGATGGATGCGGCCAAAGGCAAGGCTGACCAGGCAGCCGGTGAAGCAGTGAGCAAAGCAAAAGATATGATGGAAAATGTAAAAGTGGATAAAGAATCGGTAAAACCTAAAATCGATAAGGATAAATTCAAAGTCAACAAAGATCAATTCAAAGTAAAGGATTGAAGCATCTGTTTTAAATAGCTTGACAAAGAATATATCATATTAACAATGGTCACGCACAGCATGTCATGACTTTTGAAAAAAGAAACATCGGTTTTTTTATCGCGCTTGTCATTATCGGCGCAGTACTCGGTTCAGCTCTTGGAAAACTCTTTGCTGAGATTATACCGGCTTTATCGATACTAAATAAAAACCTGACAGGCCCGGTAGGTTTTAATTTAGAAGTAATAAGTTTTCATCTGAATCTGACCTTGTCTGCTATAATCGGTTTAATAATAGCTGTTATCATCTTTTTAAAAGTATGACAATAGATATAGTGTAAACAATCTGACTGATCCTGTATAATCCGGTAAAAATTCGTTGTTTCCGGCATCAGTATAAAAAGTCAGTCAGCTTAAGCATAACATAGCTTTAAAAATTTAAACGAGAAATACTGTAACAACTCGATAAATGGTTACAAAATTAAAATTTAATTTCCTGCCATATTTATGGAAAGCTTGCATATTTTTCCATACTTATCGAGATGCCATTCAATAATTTCTCTTAAAATAATAAACTATTAATTTAAGGAGGCAAATTTCACTTGGCAATTGTATCAATGAAAGCTCTTTTAGAGTCCGGAGTACATTTCGGACATCAAACCAGAAGATGGAATCCCAGAATGTCGCAATATATTTTTGTGGCCAGAGGAGGGATTCATATAATCGATCTTCAAAAAACAATGCAGCTATTAAAAGCAGCATACGCAGCAATGAAAGAACTTGCCGCGAGCGGAGGCAAAGTCCTTTTTGTAGGAACAAAGAAACAGGCAAAAGCCGCAATTGTTGAATACGCAACAAAATGCGGAATGTTCTATATCTCGGAAAGATGGCCCGGCGGTCTGTTAACCAATTTCGATACTGTAAAAAAATCAATTCATAGATTCAAAGATCTTGAAGAGATGAACGAAACAGGCTTATGGGATGCCGAGACAAAGAAGGAGATCCTCGAGCTTAACAGGGAACTGGCAAAGAAAAAGAAACTTCTTTCCGGCATCAAAGAAATGAGCAAGCTGCCGGACGCTCTGTTTATAATAGATCCCAAAAAAGAAGCTATTGCGGTCAGAGAAGCGAAAATACTCGGGATTCCGATATTTGCTGTTGTGGATACGAACTGTAATCCTGATGATATAAATTATCCTATTCCAGGCAATGATGACGCTATCCGCGCAATCGGAGTCTTTCTGGATTCAATGTCAAACGCAATAATCGAAGGCACCTCAATGCAGCAGGTCGATCTGGATGCAATGGTAGAAATGGATGATACTCGGAAAGAAGAAACCGGTGACGAAACAGAAACAGATGACTCTGCACAAACTACCACACAAACTACGATTGGAAGCAAGGAAGACGAAAACGAAGTAAAAGCAGGTGCAGCATCAGAAACATCCGGTAAATCACCTGAAGTTGCTAAATATAATGATCTTGAAGATGAATACAATAATGACGAAGAATATTAACCGCTGATTATCCAACTTCAATTATTATTCCAATAAGAATGAGCATCCGTTAAGATGCTTATTCTTTATTGTATAAATTCTCAATCCATCTGCATTGTGACAATTTTTAACTCATTTTAAATGCCAGCACACTGGAAAAGAATATTAATTAAATTCTCAAAGAGGATAAGGAGAATTAAAAAGAAAAATATAAGAATTCCGATAAGACATCTTATGTCTCATAAAGAAATTTCTAATGTTCTTTGAGGTACGTTTATGATCCTGTTCGTAAGATAAGCAGGCCTAGACAACAATTCATGAAATTTTTTATACCAATTATCAATATATTATTTCAATATTAAAAT
>CAZVYR010000029.1:0-19931 GCA_964631555.1 uncultured Leptospirales bacterium | reverse complement strand
ATCAGGATTGTGTCTCCGATGAGCGAAAAGATAAGGCCTGTTATAACAATATAGGTATATGTGTTCTGATTATTTAACCGCAAAGAGAATAACGCGGTTATGATTATTGTAGCTGTTATCAACGGGGTTAATAAATACTTAAAATTCAGTTTTTTATGATATGTAAGGATCTGCCTTAATAAAAGCAAAGCTAAAAATATTGTCAGGAATTGCCAGTTGCGGTAAATCATTCATGCTTGTCCTTTTTTATGCATGTTAATGCAGTGCGATTCTTATTATTGAATTGCATATAACAAGATACAATAAAATATAATAAAATAATGAACTATACCTTATTTGACCTTAAATAGCAATTGATTTTTTTATCCTTTGGCTATTGTCATGACATGGTTGGCAGAGATAACCGGCCAGGTTGAGTTAAATTAATTATTAAAGGCGGGATCATATGCAGTTCATCAGTGAATCCGGTCAGGTGCCTGTTGAAGGGACTTATGATGTTATTGTTGTGGGAGCAGGTATGGCAGGTATTGGTGCAGCTTTTTCGGCTGTCAGAAGCAGATGCAGGGTGCTGCTTATTGAAAAACCAGTTATTCCCGGAGGACTGGCAACAGCGGGTTTTATCGCCTATTACCTGCCGTTATGCGACGGCCGTTGGAAAAAAGTGACAGGGGGAATTGCCGAAGAATTGCTGCACCTATCCGTCAGGTATGGATACGGCAGTCTTGAGGCCGCGTGGAAGGATGGAACCGGGGCCGGAGCTTCAAAGCGGTATACTACGATCTTTTCTCCGCCTGAGTTTATATACGCGCTTGACGAGCTCATGTTGTCTGAGGGTATAGAGCTTTTATTCGATACTGTCTTTTGCAGGCCTGTTATGGACGGAAACAGGTGCAGCGCTGTTGTTGTGGAAAACAAGACAGGCAGGCAGGCTTATAAAGCCAAAATATTTATAGATGCCTCAGGAGACGCGGATTTTTTTTTCAGGGCAGGGGCAAAATGCGTTGAGGAAAAGAACTACCTGGCTTACTGGTTTTACAGGACTGATCTGGATATGATGCGCAAAGCAGTTGAAAGCGGAAACGTGAAGGACGGGTGCTTCCAGACCGCATATCTTGGCAAGGTGCCTGCTTATGATATGCACATGGATGAAAACCGCGCTGCCAGTGTACTTGTCGAATGCGCGTGCGGGCTTGAGACCGATATGGATTATGACCTGTTCGGCTGGGCTGTTGGGGAGGCCGTGGGCCTTGATGTCCCGGCACTGGCCGGGATTGGGAAGCCTACAACAAGCCAGCTTGTGAAGATGAATTCATCTTTGGCAACCGGGGGGCAGGTTCGGATGTATCACATTCCCGGGATCACTCCTGAAGCCCCGGACCTGGAAGCGGCCTTTAAAGGGAATGAGCACAGAAGGTATATAACAATAGAACGGAGTGATCTGAGAAGAATTTATGATATGCTTAATTATTCATATAACGATAATGTGGATTTTGTATATCTCGGGTGCCCCCATTAAAATATTGTAGAGCTTCAGAAAGCGGCGTGGCTTCTGGAAGGCAGGATGTGCAAAGTACTGTTATGGATAATGACGAATCCCTTAATATGCAGGGCGGCTGAGCTTATGGGTCTTGACGGAATTATACGAAATACGGGAGGAACGCTTCTTTCAGGGAGATGCCCGGGTTTGTTGATGGGCGAGATGCCGGGGGGAGCGGTTATGGCTACAGACGCCGCAAAGCAGGATTATTATATTACAGGATTTAAGCATCCTGAAAAGTTTGAAGTCTGGTACGGCACTACAGAGGATTGTATTGATTCTGCAGTTACCGGTAAATGGAAAGGGGAATGGAGGTGACGGACATGGCATTGAAAGACGGGAAGATCATTCTGAAAGGCAGAAAAGTTATAGGCGGCAAATCGGAAGGTGAAGCGCTTGTTTCAAAGATGCAGCTGATGTGATGGGGCAACGTGAATGTGAAGGAAGGCTTTATTGTGGAAAGAAATCATCCTTTGTTTGACGTCCCATTCAAAGGCAAAGTCCTGGTTTTTACGGAACCAAGAGGATCAGGCGGTTTTGTGCTATACGGGAGGACCAGGGAATCGGGAAACCATCCCGCAGCCTTTATCTACAGGAAAGGGAATAACCTGTCTGTCTTTGCTGCAATGAATATGAAAGTGCCCAGTGTTACGGATTTTGATCTTGATCCTGTGGAAGTAATAGAAACAGGGGACTTGGTCAGGGTTGATGCCGATAACGGCATAGTTGAAGTAACAAAAAAAGGACATTGAAAGAATTAGATTTTTATGGAAAAGATTATGGAAAAGGGCGCTGAAGAATTATATAAAGAAAGGCTTGGAAGGATGGAGGACGCGATTTGTCTTAAAGTCCCTGACCGAATACCTGTTCTTGCAAGCTTCCGGTATTTCCCAGCGAGATGCGCGGGCATGACTTATAAGGACGTCTATTATGAACCAGCGAAATGGATGGAAGCTAACAGGAAAGCTATAATAGAATATGAGCCAGACATGTATTATCCTCCCTTTACGGATTCAGGGAAGGCCTATGAGATATTGGGTTTGAAACAACTGAAATGGCCGGGACACGGTATTCCTGAGAATGTATCTCATCAGTTTGTGGAGAATGAATATATGCTTGAAGAGGAGTATTCTTCTTTCATAGCTGATCCGTCAAATTATGCTATCAGAACATATTTGCCGCGTGTCTTTGAAGCACTGGAGCCGTTAAAAGACCTGCCGTCTTTAGAACCTTTGGTACTGGGTTATCACGGACTTACCATGCTGGCTGCCGCTCTTGCGCATCCTGAGATTGAGAAGGCGCTTGAAGCTTTATTAAAGGCAGGCCGGGAGATTTCGAAAACGCGCGCTGTTGTGACTAATTTTGATAAAGAGATGAAAGGCTTTGGTTTCCCTGCGTTTGGGACAACTGCAATGACGGCCTTTGATGTTATCTCTGACTTTCACCGGGGTATGAAGGGATCTATGCTGGATATGTTTAAAAGGCCGGACAAACTGCTTAAGGCTATAGAAAGAATCGAAGCTATGTTAATTGACGGAACTGTTGGTGCCGCCAGGTTCATCGGGAATCCAATGGTGCATATTCCTTTGCACAGGGGAGCAGACGGGTTTATGTCGGACGAACAGTTCAGGACGTTTTACTGGCCGAGCCTTAAACGGATGATGCTTGCCTTGATAGATGAGGGAATTACACCTTGTCCTTTTTTTGAGGGAAACGTGAATTCACGCCTGGAATATCTCAGGGAAATGCCTGAAGGGAAAGTTCTTGCGCGTTTTGATACTACTGATATATTCAGGGCAAAAGAGATAATAGGTGATGTAATGTGCATATGCGGGAATATGCCTGTGTCAGTTTTGCAGCTTGGTACTGTGGAGGATGTTAAGGCTTACTGTAAGAGACTGATCGACGAAGCAGGAAGGGACGGCGGCTTTGTAATGTGCACAAGAAGTGTTCTCGATGAGGCAAAACCCGAAAACGTAAAGGTATGGATTGACTTTACAAAAGAATACGGGGTTTACCGGTAAATGATCCAGGATGATAAATCTTCCGGTTTTGAAACTAAAATTTACTTTGGTCACCGGCAGAAATAGAGCAGTAGCGGCAGGATTGTTAGTGTTAGTTTCCGGTGTACTTGAACATGGCTTCAACGCAGGTATTCGCTTTTTGACGGGTACTGCTGTTGAGGGTAATCCTGTCTTCATCGCGGGGATTTGTAAGCACGCGTAATATATCCTCGAGCGTGTTTGAGCGCATGTATTTGCAGAGAGTACAGGAGCCGACTATCTTTTTGCCGGGATATTCGACCTGTAACCGCGAAGTTATTCCGCATTCCGTAAGCATAAGATAAGTATTATCGTTCGGGCTGGAATCCATGTATTTTAATAGCTGGGAAGTGCTGCCGACAAAGTCACTTTGCTGCAGTACGCCTGGACTGCATTCAGGGTGGGAAAGTACCTTTAGATTATCGTACTGGAATTTCATCCTGTAAATCATTTCAGGATTATAGTCTTCGTGTACATAACATGTGCCTTTCCAGAGCTTGATATCTTTATTAACTCCGCGATTATTCATTTCCTCGATAATATTCAGGCCCATCAGCTTATCCGGCAGAAAATATATTCTATCCGAAGGGAATCTCTCAATAATGTCATATACGTTGGATGAGGTAACGCAGGCATCACATTCGGCTTTGACTTCTGCTGTTGTATTGATGTAGCATATAAAGGAATAACCGGGATATTGCTCTTTCAAGGATCGTACATCCTGGCCTGTGATAGAGTCTGCGAGAGAGCAGCCGTTAAATTTACTAGGTACCAGGACTTCTTTGCCTGGATTTAATATTTTGGCGGTTTCGGCCATGAATTTTACTGCCGCAAAAACGATGATGTCCGCATCGGTTTGTTTCGCGTCCCTGCTGAGTCCGTATGAGTCGCCTACGAAGTCCGCTACTCCGTATACTATTTCAGGATTTACATAGGAATGTGCGAGTACTACCGCGTTTTTTTCTTTTTTTATCTCATTGATCTTATTTATAAGAGGAACAAATTCCTCGCATTTAGGGAGTGTATATTTATATACGCACGCGCCCGGGTTGATCTTACTCAGTTTATCATAGAAGTATTGTGAAGAAATCATTTTTTTATTTCACCTTATACGTTATGTTTGATTTTACTAATGTGCTGTGAGTAAATATGGAAAAAGAATGTAAATTATTTATTTGTTTTCTTAACTATAGTATAAATATCCTTGCAATTATATAATAATATATAAAAGAAAATTAAGCAAGTTGTCAATAATTTTAACCCGAAGAATCTTATTGTATTTAATTATATTGATAAAAAGATTGACAATAAAAAATCTATTTTTATTATGAATTGTCCTGATGTCGAGAAAATGAGGGCCTGTGGGCTTTTTTCTTCTTAATAAGTCCCGTAAAATAAGGACTCTATAGACTTTTTCTGTTAATATAATCCGAATTGCCGGAGTTTTTATTTTTAAATACCTCAGTTGGTTTTGGATTTTTTGCAATTTACACGGCATATATAAAATCTTTTAAAAAATAAAAATAATTTTAATAAGGGAATCGGATTATGCTTCTTCCAGCATTGTTTTTATTGGGCTTAGGATTTGGCGCTGCTGTAATTTTATCAATAGCTTCGAAGATCTTTTATGTATGGGAAGATCCGAAAGTTATTGAAGTAGAGGAAAATCTCCTTGGAGCGAATTGCGGCGGGTGTGGTTATCCCGGATGTCATGCTGCTGCTGTATCTGTTGTTGCGGGGAAGGCATTAGCGGATGTATGTGTTGCAGGAGGCCCGGATATAGCAAAGGCTGTTGCTGTAATACTCGGAGTGGAAATTGAATTAAAAGAGGCTGATATCTCCACTCTTACCTGCCGTTATAGTGTTGGAGAGGCGGATACGAAATTCAATTATATTGGGGTGAATGACTGTCGTGCCGCAGCCCTGGTTGGCGGAGGCCCCAAAGAATGCCCTATCGGTTGCATCGGGCTCGGGACATGTGTAAGGGCATGCCCATTCGGAGCCATGGAAATGGGAAAGGACGGACTGCCGGTAATAATAAAAGAAAAATGCAGAGCCTGTGGTATTTGTATTGAGATATGCCCTAAAAATATCCTGCATCTGTCCTCTACCAGCACTCGTATGATAGGGGAATCCAGAATTGACGAATGTACTACCCCATGCCAGAGAACCTGCCCTACGGGAATAGATATACAGGCGCACATTAAGCAAACCAAACTGGGAAATTATGAAGAAGCAATACGGATCATAAAAGAAAAAAATCCTCTGCCTCTTGTCTGCGGAAGGATATGCCCGGCTCCATGTGAGAAGGAGTGCAGAAGGAACCTTGTCGATGAACCGGTTGCTATTAATTATTTAAAGAGATTTGTTGCTGATTATGAAATGAAAAGCGGTAAAAGAATACATCCTTATTTGTCGGAAAAAACCGGTAAAAAGGTCGCGATTATAGGCGGCGGGTCTCAGGGGCTTACAACTTCCTATTATCTTGCCTGTTTAGGGCATGATGTGTCTCTTTATGAAGCTACAGATGAACTTGGGGGTGTAATCAGGAAAGTAATTACGAAATCCAGGCTGCCTGATGAGGTAATCAATTGGGAGATCGATGGAATTCTTGATGCCGGGGTCAAGGCGGAGACAGGGGTTGTGCTCGGAAAGGATATCACTATTGATTCTTTATTGTTTGAGCGCGGTTTTAATGCTGTGGCGCTCTCAACCGGCGGTCTTGAAAGCAGGCGGATTTTAAGAGGAGACTCGGATTCCACAAATATTATATCTGGTGTATATCTGCTTCTCGACTATTATGTAAAAGCGAAAAACAACAGGGAATTAAATACAGGCGACAGAGTATATATCTTCGGCGGCGGGAATTCCGCTCTTGAGGTTGCAAATATTTGCAGGCAGAAGGGAGCAGGGAAGATCAGTATAATTTACCCGTTTTCTCAAAACAATTTAACTGACAGAGGCATAGATATTTCAAAAGAAACAGAAAATGGTGTTGAGTTCATTTTTTCTTCAGTCATAAATATGATCAAAGGTGAACATTCCGGCCTTAGCGGCTTAAGAATAAAGAACATCGAAAGCGGCCAGATAGAGGAAAGGGCTGCTGATACGCTGATAGCAGCATCCGGCAGCCTTGCTGATATTATTTTAGTAAGGGATCGAACAGAAAACAATAATGAAGAGTACAATGGATGGCATTCTCTTGAAACATATAAATTGTTCCCGGATACTGATGAAGACCTGTTTAATACTTCAAAGACCTTCAAAGTCAATGATAATTTAGCGGTTGTAAGATCAATAGGAAGGGGCAGGAAGATAGCCAGGGCCGTGCACCAATTTATTACCGGTAGGGATATAAGCCCTCAGGATAATGTAATCACGGACAATGAGTCAGTACTGAATTTGAATAGTGTCAGGGAAGTCGGTAAAGAGCCAAGGCAGCTTATGCCGGTTAACGAAAATGCCTTGAGTTATTCGGAAGCTGACAGAAGATTTAAAGATATTGAAGTCAATGCCGGTTTTTCAGAAGCTCTCGCAAAGAAGGAAGCAGCAAGATGCCTGGAATGCGGGCTGATCTGCTATAAAAAGGCGGTATAATAGAAGCCTGTCGTTGGATTTTTATTTAAATAAAAAAATATAATAACTAATGTCATTCTAATTTATAAAAGATAATTCAGGAGTTTTTGATGGCAAAAGCAAGCTCTTATGAAATTGAAAAGAATTTTTCAGACTTTCTTGAGAAGGAAGGACTTAGTCAGGAAAGAGCCAAGATAGATTCCATACTTGAAAGATACAGGGATAAACCCGGTTCTCTTATCCCGGTGCTTCAGCATATTCAACAGGTAATCAAATATTTACCTGTGCCTGTTCAGGATTATATTGCGAAAGGAATGAATGTTCCTGCAAGCTATGTGTATGGAGTAGTCACGTTCTATTCTTTCTTTACAATGGAGCCCAGGGGTGACCATGTGATCAGGGTATGCCTGGGAACAGCGTGTTATGTGAAAGGAGGCAGGAAAATAGTTGAGAATCTTGAAAAGAGCCTGAAAATAAAGGAAGGAAGTACTACGCCGGATAAGAAGTTTACTCTTGAGGTTGTCAGATGCCTCGGCGCGTGCGGTCTTGCACCGATTATGGTGGTTGACGATACTACGCATGGGCCGATGAATCCGGACAAATGTATAGATACTTTGAAACAATATTCGGATCCTGGATCAGCAAATTAATCATTCGAGGGAAAGACCATGCCGAAAATAAGCGTTGAAGATCTTGCCAAGATAAAGGAAAGAGTAAATAAGGAAAAGTCGCTTTATGAGGGATCTTACGGGACAAGGATTACAGTACATATGGGTACATGTGGTCTTACTGCAGGGGCTAATAAGATAATGAGTGTTCTTGTAAAAGAAGTGGAAAAAAACGGGCTTAAAGATGTATCTTTGACTTCTTCCGGCTGCGCGGGATTATGCAGCAGGGAACCAATGATCACCATTGAAAAAAAGGGAGAAGCGCCTGTTAAGTATATAGATCTGAATGAAGAAAAGGTATTACAAATATTCAATGACCATATTTTAGGCGGTAAGCCTGTTCAGGATTTTGCTCTTTCTTTAGGGTGCGAAAGTACGGGTTGAGCACAGTAATTATTTTGCAAGTTAATACAGGGAAGAAGAATGGTGAAAGAAAATCGGGTTACTATTTCTGTTTGTTCCGGTACCTGCTGTGTGGCAGCAGGATCAATGGAATTGAAAGACGCTCTTCAGGCTGAAGTAGAAAAGAACAAGCTTGAGGGGATTTCTATTGAAACAAGAGGATGCACCGGGATGTGTTCGTATGGACCGATCCTGGTATCAACTCCGGATAATATATATTTTAAGGATATTACATTGGAAGATGTTCCCGGGTTTGTGAATGATTATTTAAAAAACGGCAGGCCCATGACTGATAAAGTAATAGAGGTTCCGGCAGGGGATGAAATGATCCCCATGATTAGCGATGTGGGCTTCTTTAAATACCAGATGACTGTTGCGCTCAGGAACAGGGGTCTTATTGATCCTGAAAAGATAGATGATTATATTGCAAGAGACGGGTATATGGCGGTTGCCAAAGCTCTTAAGGAAATGACACCTGAGCAGATAATAAGTGAGATCAAGAAGTCCGGGCTCAGGGGCAGAGGCGGGGGAGGTTTTTTTACAGGATTGAAATGGGAATTTTGCAATAAAACTCCTGGAGAGATTAAATATATTTTATGCAACGGCGATGAGGGCGATCCGGGCGCATTTATGGACAGATCAGTGCTTGAATCCGATCCTCATGCTATTATTGAGGGAATGACTATTGGTGCTAAGGCAGTTGGAGCCCATGAGGGTTATATTTATGTCAGGGCCGAATATCCTCTGGCTATTGACAGATTGACTCTTGCAATTACTCAGGCCAGGGAGTATGGTTTGCTGGGTAAAGATATCCTTGGGTCAGGATTCGATTTTGATATTGATCTTTATTTCGGGGCTGGTGCGTTCGTTTGCGGCGAGGAAACAGCGCTTATGCAGTCAATCGAGGGCAAAAGAGGGATGCCCAGACCTCGTCCGCCTTTCCCGGCTCAGAAGGGATTATGGGGTAAACCAACTGTATTGAATAATGTGGAAACTTTCGCTAATGTTCCGAGGATTATTTTAAAAGGAGCGGAATGGTTCGCGAGTAGGGGTACTGCTGAAAGCAAAGGGACTAAGGTATTCGCTCTTTCCGGAGATGTAAACAATATTGGCCTTATTGAGGTACCTATGGGTATCCCTTTAAGAAGAATTGTTTATGATATCGGCGGAGGTATTAAGGGTGGGAGGAAACTCAAAGCTGTTCAGATAGGCGGCCCTTCCGGAGGGTGTCTCCCGGAAAGTCTTATTGATACTACAGTTGATTATGAGTCTATCGTTAAGACCGGTGCTATTGTAGGATCAGGCGGCATGGTGGTCATGGATGAAAAAAGCTGCATGGTCGATATCGCACGGTTTTTCCTGGAATTTACGGCTGATGAGTCATGTGGTAAGTGTACTCCATGCCGGGTCGGCACAAAAGCATTGCTGAATAAGCTGATTGATATTACACAGGGTAGAGGAAAAGAAGGCGATATCGAACTGTTGGAAGAAATGAGTAAAAATATAATTGCCTCTTCTCTTTGCGGGCTCGGGCAGACTGCTCCTAATCCTGTTCTGACAACGATCAGGTATTTCAGGGATGAATACGAAGCCCATATCTATGAAAAGAGATGCCCGGCACATAAATGTACAGCACTTGTAGTTTATACAATAAATGAGGAAAAATGTACCGGCTGTACAGCATGTGCCAGGAAATGCCCGGTGCAGGCTATCACAGGTGTAAAGAAAGAACCGCATAAACTTGACCAGGATCTTTGCATAAAGTGCGGGCAATGCTATGATGCATGCAAGTTTGACGCAGTTGAAGTCGGGTAATTATATATTATTTTATAAAATAGATAATTGCAACAATTATTATTATAACCGCAATACCCAGAATGTAAGGTAATGTGCTTTTTTTCGCATAATTATCGCCGGTTTTAAATCTTGAACTCATATCCGTAACAATAGGGGCGTCGGGATTTGCAACAGGTCTGCCGCATTTCGGGCAGTCTTGAGTCCATTCTCCAACCTCAGTGCCGCAGTGAACACATTTTGATTTGGATGCCATATTTTACCTCCATTAAATTTAAAAAATCTTTAACGTTTAACAGACATGTCAAGCTTTGTCAAGTGCTTTTTATCGATTCATATACATTAAGCCCGGAATTCAAAGACAGATTGCAGCCGTTAATACAATTGTAGAACTGAAGTTATTAAAGATTAAAGTATAAGTTTATTGATATATAATACTATAGAGATAATAATATATCAGGGAAAAGCAACTAACTCAATTATTTAATTAATTTGTATTGAATTTATTATGTTTTATTATCATTTGATATTCTATTACACATTGTAAATTCCTGATTGCTGCATTGAGGATGTAAGCTTATTGATTCGCAAAACAAAGCAATTAAGTCGTTATTTTTTTAGATGTGCTTGAAATATAATTAAATTGAATTACAATACTAATTTATGAAGCGAGTCGGATGCAGTATTATTGATGAACTTAAAGGCATTGTAATAATATTTGGGAGTATTATTTAATTTAATGAGAATCAAATTATGAAGACTGATCATATAAAAATGCTTTATGATATTGGTGAGCTCAACAAACTTTTTACGGAAAGTATCAGTATTGAATCATTTTTACAGAAAATTGTGGAAATGGTCTCTAAGCATATGAATGCCGAAGTCTGTTCAATTTATTTGTACGATGAGACGATCAAAGAACTGGTATTAAAAGCAACGGTTGGATTAGCTGCTGAATCGATCAATAATGTGAGGCTGAAACTCGGAGAGGGGCTTGTAGGGTTATCTTTACAGAATATGGAGCCTATTTGCGAGAAGTGCGGAACTGATAATCCTAATTTTAAATATTATCCCGGGATAGATGAAGAGCTCTATGAGTCATTTCTCGCTGCTCCAATTCTGCGTGGAAATATCAGGATCGGGGTTCTGGTGGTACAGAGGGCAGAAGGTAAGATATTCGGTGATCAGGATATAATGGCCTTGAGTGCTACGGCATCCCAGCTTGCGTCAATGATAGAAAATATTAAGTATATTATTGCTCCAAACCAGAGTATTGTTGAGCCTGAATCTCCTGTTGATTTAGGTAAATTAAAATTCGTTAAGGGCAGATCAGCTTCCAATGGATTTGCTTATAAAGAGACTGTAATTGTAAATAGAGAGAGTTTTTTAGAAATTGCCCGGTATTTGAATACAGGTAAAAATTACTCAATTAATGATTTTGATAATGCTATACAGGCAACCGGAATGCAGCTTGAGCAGTTGCAGAAAAAGGTGGAAGAAAAATTAGCAGATGCTGCTTCCCTGATATTTTCGGCACATCTTTTAATGTTAAAGGATATAAGCTTTACAGGTGCGATGCGGACGCTGATCGAGGAAGGAGTGAATCCCACTGAAGCTGTAATTAAAAAATATCTCGAATACAGAGATGTTTTTTTAAATAGCCCGAGTCCTTTGATCAGGGAAAAGGTTCAGGATATAGAGGATCTTGCAAAGCGAATTCTGGACAATCTTGCCGGCAAAGGAATTAATATAACCAGGTATAACGGACGTATTGCCATATTGCGCGATATTTTACCATCCGATCTTTTAGCTATGTCTGCGGAGGACGTTGCCGGGATCATTCTGGTGAGTGGTGGAGTGACTTCACACGTCTCTATTCTCGCACGATCCCTTCATATTCCTGTTGTTATAGCAGATGTTCCGGAATTGCTCAAGCTGCCTGCAGATGCTAAAGCTCTCATTGATGCAGAACTTGGAAATATTTATATAAATCCATCAGAAGATATTATTAATTCTTATACGCTAAAAAACAGGGTTCGCAGTTCAATCTATAAATCGGGTTTATTAAAGAAGCCTTCTTATTTAACTGACGGGGCTAGGATCAATTTGAAGGTTAATATTAATCTTTTAAGTGATTTGAAAAATATTGAAGGGATATATACTGACGGTGTAGGTCTTTACAGGACGGAATTTCCGTTTATCATAAGGAATGATTTTCCAAGCGAGGAAGAACAGGTTTTTATTTATAAAAAACTGGTCAGCGGCATGCAGAATAAACCCGTCACATTCAGGACGCTCGATATCGGCGGTGATAAAGTCCTGTCTTATTACCAGATCAGCAGAGAGGAAAACCCGTTCCTTGGGATGCGTTCAATCCGTTTTTCACTGCGTCACAGGGAAATCTTTAAACAGCAGATAAGAGCTATTTTAAGAGCAGGATATAATTCTGAAATTAAAATAATGTTTCCTATGATTTCTTCACTTGATGAGTATATAACATCAAGGGATATCGTATTCGAATGTATTCATGAACTGGAACAGGAGGGCATAGAGCATAAATCCGATCCTGAGATAGGGATTATGGTTGAGATTCCCTCAATTGTTAATATCATTGAAGATATGGCAAAAAATGTGGATTTTTTAAGCATTGGGACAAATGACCTGATACAATATACGCTGGCAGTTGACCGCACAAATGAGAAGGTAGCGGATCTTTATGTGGCTCATCATCCTGCTATTTTAAGATCTCTGAAGAAGATATCGGATGCAGGAAAATTTAATAATATTGATGTTTCCATATGCGGGGACATGGCCGGGGATGAACGGTATATTCCTTTTCTGATCGGTATCGGAATTCACACCCTTAGTGTTGATTCGATCTATTTGCCGAAGGTTAAGAAGCTGATATCCATGATATCGTTTAAAGATGCTGAGCGAATTGCAGATGAAATGCTTTTAAAAGACAGAATCACTGATATAGATAATATTATTAATTCCCAAAATATTGATATATTTAATGATAACAGAAAATCTGTACAATAACAGAAACAGATAGAACTAAGCTGAACTCTTCAGTAAGGTAGCACCCTAATGTGATTCCATATCCTATGTAAAATTTATGTAGCTGGATAATTATATTAGTGATATTATAAAGCACAATAAAAAAAGACAGGTCTTTAATTAAACATGATTTTTCTGGCTGCGTGCATTTTTTAAAAAATCTGAGATCAGGAAAGCCAGTTCCAGTGCCTGGTTCGCGTTCAATCGCGGATCGCAGTAAGTAGAATATTTCTTTGTTAATCCGTCTTCCGTTATTTTCTGAGCGCCGCCTATGCATTCAGTAACGTTCTGCCCTGTCATCTCGCAGTGGATTCCCCCGGCATAAGTACCTTCAGCTTGATGGATCTGGAAGAAGTTTTGTACTTCTTTTAGGATTTTATCAAAAGAACGGGTCTTGATATTATGGACGGTTTTAATTGTATTGCTGTGCATGGGGTCGCTGCTCCATAATATTTTGCGGCCTTCACTTTACGAATCAGCGGAGGAAGCTTTTGGGAAATGTAGTCTCCCATGCGGACAATAATTGTAATCCTGCCGGGTTCATTCTCCGGATTTAAAACATCGATCATCTGAAGCATTTCATCAGGATCAATGGTAGGCCCTGCTTTAATGCCTATCGGGTTTTTTATGCCTCTTGCGAATTCTATATGGGCGTTGTTTAATTGGCGGGTTCTGTCGCCGATCCACAACATGTGAGCGGAGGAGTCGTACCAGTCGCCTGTTTTTTCATCCTGCCGTGTCATGGCTTCTTCGTAGTTCAGGAGCAGTGCTTCATGTGAAGTATAAACTGTGGTTTCACGTATGCTTGGCGTGTCCTTTAAGGTAACTCCGCATGCTTCCATGAAAGCCAGTGCTTCTCCTATGCGGTCAGCGAGATCCTGGTATTTTTTACCAGACCGGTCTTCTTTGACGAATTCCAGGTTCCACTGGTGTACCTGGTGCAGGTCTGCTAGTCCTCCTTTGGTAAATGCTCTTAACAGGTTAAGGGTTGATGCAGCCTGGTTATACGCGAGGATCAACCTGTCCGGATCAGGAGTACGGGAGTTTTTGTCGAATGAAATATCGTTTACCATGTCTCCGCGGTAAGTTGGGAGTTCGGTGTTATTAACGATCTCTGTGTTATTTGAGCGGGGCTTGGCGAACTGGCCTGCCAGACGGCCGACTTTAACTACAGGGCAGCTTCCTGCGAAAGTGAGCACAACAGCCATTTGTAAAATGAGTTTGCAGGTATCCTGTATATTCATTGCGCTGAATTCGGCAAAACTTTCGGCGCAGTCCCCTCCCTGTAAAAGAAAAGCTTGCCCTTCGGTAACTTTTGCCAGTTGCTTGGTTAATTCCCTGACTTCATCGGCAAATACAAGAGGGGGAAAGTATTTGATCCGGGACTCTACTTTTTGAAGTTTTGTTATGTCGGGATATTCAGGTTGCTGCAAAATCGGTTTGTTTCGCCAGCTTGTAAGACTCCATTTATTCATTTTATAATTTTGTGTTAAAATATAATTATTATAATATTCTGAACTGGTCTGGTTGTAATATTTATGCCTGTTAATTTGTCAGTGATCGTTGAATAAAGGAATATAGTAAATTGTCAATTTGAAAAACATGGATTTGCTTTTTATTTTTATACTGATCAGACTTGTATCTTATTCGTGTTTTTAATCTCCCAATGGTTTAATACCCTGCAGATTTTACAGGAGGCCTGTAGATTGCTGCAGGGAGCTTTATTGGAATATAGCTTTTACAATCTATCAGAGTATATTTTTTTAACTTATGGGTTGTAAAATCTGTTATCAGGATTATCCGGTTTTTGACTGATAGTTTTGATTGTATTGTTATTTGCGGAATAAATTCAGCAATATTCCGTATATGAAAGAAATAGTCTTAATCATCCTGCATTATGGAGTAAAATTGACATGGGGTGTAAAAATTTATATATTATAATAATATAATATATTCAGCTGTGTCTAATTCTAATATATGGAGGGAATAAAATGAAAGCGATAAAAAAACAAGATAAAGATAACATATTATTTTATTATAATATAAATAAAGATATATTGCAAATTCGTAATAAGCTGCAGGAACAGATGGAATTTTTCAATAAAGGAGGCACAAGAAATAAAAAGTTCCGCATTAAGCAGCTCAGGTCCCTGAAAGAAGCAATAAAAAAGAATGAAAAGGATATTTTAAACGCGCTTTATGATGATCTTAAGAAACCGGAGTTTGAGTCGTATATGACTGAAATCGGTTTTGTCTATAAGGAGATCGATCATGCGAAAGCGAAATTAAAAAAATGGGCAAAGCCTAAATCAGTGAAGACGCCTTTTTTTCTTGGACCAGCAAAGAGCTGGACTATTGCCGAACCTTATGGCCAGGTTTTGATTATTGGTCCATGGAATTATCCTTTTCAGTTGATCATTGCTCCTTTAATAGCTTCTATGGCTGCGGGGAATGTTTCAATTGTTAAGCCTTCGGAACTGGCTCCGGCAACGTCTGCTGTAATTTCAAAGATTATATCCGATACATTTGATCCTGCTTATATACATGTTGTTGAAGGCGGTGTGGACAGGACCCGGTTCCTTTTGTCTGAGAAGTTCGATTACATTTTCTTTACGGGCGGCACTGAGATTGGCAGGATTGTGATGGAAGCTGCTTCAAGGTTTCTGACGCCTGTTACACTGGAACTGGGAGGGAAGAGCCCTGTTATTGTTAATAACGATGCTTCTATTGATTCGGCTGCAAAAAAGATTGTATGGGGGAAGTTTATTAACGCTGGCCAAACCTGTATTGCACCTGATTATTTGCTTGTTCACAAGGATGTGAAAGACAGGTTATTGGGAAAAATTATTAAGTATATTAGTATCTTTTATGGGGAGGATCCAAAACTAAGCCCTGATTATTCGCGTATTATAAACATTAAGCACTATAAAAGAATAAAGTCATTGTTGAACGGAGTGGATGTGATTTTTGGTGGACATTCGAGTGAGAAGCAGCTTTATATTTCTCCGACTGTTATAGATGGTATTTCGCTGAATAGTCCTGTAATGAAAGAGGAGATATTCGGCCCTGTTCTGCCTGTAATAGTATTTAGGAATATTGAAGAAGCTATATCTATAGTCAGGTCAATGTCTAAGCCCCTGGCATTGTACCTTTATTCATCGAGCAGGAAAATACAGCAGAAAATAAGTGAAGAAGTTTCTTCCGGCGGTTTAATGATAAATGATAATATTCTTCATGTGGCAAATAATTATTTGCCCTTTGGCGGTGTGGGCGACAGCGGAATGGGTGTTTATCACGGAAAGGCAGGCTTTAATACTTTTTCTCACATCAAGTCTGTTATGAGAGGATCAAGGTTGTTTGATATTCCTTTGCGGTATCCTCCACATAAAAAGGGCTATAAGCTGCTGAGTAAATTTATGGGTTAAGAGCCTGCCGCAGCAGGGCTGCCCGGCATTATCCGAAATTCAGCAGCCCTGCTTTTATAGAAAAACAATATTTTCACTTTCCTTAGAGTATAAAAATAATTATATTACCAATCCAACGGATTTTTATTATCCTGGCCGTAGTTTTAAATGCCCGGGATATGTATTTATACCGGATGCTATTGTATACGGCTTTGAAACGGAGGGGATCCCTCGACTTCGCTCGGGAACCGGAAGTAAGTGTAAAGTTGCGAGGTCAAGATTCCAGGGCAGGGAAGAGACCTTTGGCTTCAGTTCGTCTGTTGGAGTTCGGCTAACTGCCTGTATTACTCTTTTTAAATATTCCGATATATAAAGATTATACCCGCTCATGTTTAGATAGCGGGCTTTTTTGATATATGCATATTTCTCGTCAGGTGTCATGGCCTGCCATGAGCGCACGGCATCGCCGAAGCTTCGGCGCACAAAGCGTTGGGCTTCTGTATCGGGATTGCGCGGGATGACATGTGTGCGTACGCATTGGACGCCGCGCCTCGTGTAGAACACGACGTTACCGTTTTTTCCGCGGATCGAGTTTATCAAGATATTCGGTGTTGCTGTTGCCATTTGTTTTTTCCTTTTGTTATTAGCTAAAATGCTTCGTTTAACAAGTTCAGGGAACACCCTCAGCAAACTGAAGGAACGCTTTCAAAGTGGGTCAAAAATATTTTACCCCTCTGTTAATATATACGATTTTACCTTACACTTTTTGGCACTTTTGGGGTGTTTTTTAGGGGATTTTTTAATTTTTTTTTGGGCTTTGAAAAAAATTTCCGAACACAATTATGGGGTTGAAGGGTGGACGGGATTGGAAAATATCTGAACCGCAGATCACTATGAGCATAGCTCATTTAGATTAAAATGATTAACTATGATTAAGGACTTGAAGCAACTGCAAGCAAATCCAGGTGAGATTTTTCACTTGACAATTTGTTGATCGGAATAGTATTATTATCTACTTAACGATAAGTAAACACTACTTATTTTCTTTTCGCATCGGTAAGCCATCTGCATTGAAGGATTCATAATTAGTTTTATGTAAAAGAATTATCCCGTATCATAAACATTATTTTTTTAAAATATTATACGCAGTAAATATATTTTTAGCCTTAAAGATTTCATGTATTAAATAATCCTGTTTCATATTGAATTGTTTTTTCAATATATACTATCCTTATATTTACGGAATTATTATTCTGTATCGATCGTAGTCTGTTTTGGAACAATGCAGATAAGCAGACTTGTATGAGAGCTAATTACATGGAAGACAAACTAAATAAAGAAAGTAAGGTGCTGCCTCTTGATGAGGCAATTAGACGTTATGTGAAACCAGGGATGAAGCTGCATCTCGCGGGCGGGATTGGCGGACCAAGTGCCGCGATATGTGAGATAATAAGGCAATATAAGGGGACTGAACCCGGTTTTGAACTTATACAGAGTACTATAACAAGTTACGCGATACATCTTATTCATTGCAAATTAACTAGAAAAGTAATCTTTTCAGCCGCCATGGAAATAACCGTATCCGGGCATCCGAGCAAAATAATTCAGAATGCCTATCTTGAGAAGAGGATGAATTTTGAAAACTGGTCATTGCTTACTCTTCAGCAAAGGCTGATGGCCGGTGCAATGGGCCTGAGCGTTGTTTCCACTAATTCAATAACAGGCAGCAGCCTGGCTCTCGAAAACAGGGAGTCTTTTAGAGAAATAGAAGATCCGTTCAATCCCGGAAAGAAGGTCGGCATGGTTACAGCTATCAATCCTGAACTCTCTATAGTTCATGGTTGTGTATCGGATGTATCCGGGAATGCTGTGTTAATGGCTCCGAACGGTGATGATATCTGGGGATCTCTTGCCAGTACTGATGGAGTATTGGTTACTGTTGAAAAAATAATTCCAGCTGAAAAGATCAGGAAGTATTCTTCGCTGGTTAAAATACCTTCCTCTATTGTTAAAGCAGTATGCCTGGCACAAATGGGAGTGCATCCGAATTGTCTTGCAAATCCTGCGATAGAAGAGATCAGGCCTTATGGAACAGATACTGAATTTTTACAGGATTTGCATACTGCTTCTTCAGATCCTCTTTTGCTTGATGACTGGATAAATAACTGGATTCTTCAATGTGCGGATCAGAATGATTATTTAAAGAAGCTGGGGAAGAAAAGAATAAAGAGATTAAGAGAACCTGTCGGCAAGTTTTATTCGAAAAAAGTCCATGCCGGATCATATAGGAGCCACATAGTTTCTGATTATACTTCTGAGGAATTGCTGCTCGTTGTTGCTGCCAGGGAAATTGCCGACAGTGTATTAAAGTCAAATTACAAAACCATGCTCGTAGGGGCAGGTTCGAGAGGGGCAGCTGCAATATTAGCATATTATAGATTGATACAGCACGACTATGAGATTCAGCTTATTTCTGGTAACGGGCAGATCGGTTACACACCGCCTCCGGGGGAGACAAGCCTTCAGTCTGTAGAGGGAATATATAGCTCAGTTATGCTGACGGATACCATTACTACTCACGGTGTCATTGTCGGAGGGGAAAACAGCCGTTGTTTAAGTATTCTGGGAGCCGGCCAGATTGATAAATACGGGAATATCAATTCAAGCTTGACTTCGGAAGGAGATTTCCTGGTGGGCACTGGAGGAGCAAATGATGCTGCCAATGCAAGAGAAGTCATTTTAATACTTACTCAGTCAAAAAATCGCTTTGTGGATTCGCTGCCGTATATTACTGCAAGAGGCGATAACGTAACTAAAGTGATTTCAAACAAGGGGATTTTCACAAAGGTGTATGCACAGGAGGAACTTTGTCTTAAAGCCTGCATGCCGGCTGCCGGAGAAGAATCTTTGGCGGAACTGTTAGAAGAAGTAAAAAATAATTGTGAATGGCCTTTGAAACTGGCTGAAGATGTTCACCGTGTATCGGAGCCGACGAATGATGAATTATATTTACTACGGTTCATTTTGAAAGAAGAATAAATAAAACATAATCATAGTATATAAACTTCGTATTAAGGCGTGTTTAATTAGACATCCTGATAGAATTACAGTCAGTATTTAAATATTTTAAAAATAGTAATATTATATACTGGTTTTTATTAAGTCTTGTTTGTATTAAAAAATCATTGATATTGATATTTTTTTCCTTGACAATAAAATATAGGCTCATTATTCGTTTACTTAACGATAAGTAAAATAATTATTTATATCTTTGCTAAAGATATTTAATTTAATCTAATTCTTGTCTTTAAGGAGAAATAAATGCCAGGACCCCTTAACGGCATCAGGATAATAGAATGCGGTGGGTATCTTAGCGCGCCTTCTGCAGGATATATGCTTGCGGATATGGGAGCTGAAGTCATTAAGATTGAGGACAGGATCAAGGGAG
>CAZVYR010000028.1:0-20178 GCA_964631555.1 uncultured Leptospirales bacterium | reverse complement strand
GCGAATCCTTTTCATCGCCGGGTTCGCCGTATTCAAAGGCGTTCGGTATTGAAAAGCCGTACGGTTCTTTGCTTGGGGATTTTCTGGTGAGTCAGGGGATACTGAATCCCGGTTCCGTTATTATGGAAGCAGGCGGCGGATACGGGAGCCTTACGAAGGGGCTGCTTCAGGGGCATTCCCGCCTGATCGAAAGGATCTATATGACCGATCTTTCGATGTATATGCTTGAGCGTCAAAAGGATGCCCTTCGTGACTGGAAGGGCATAGTAAGTTTTATTCAGTCGGATATTCATTACATGGCAGGTGCGGTTTCCGGGATTGACCTGATAATTCTGAACGAGATGATCGGGGATCTTGATGTTGTTTCAGGCATTGATCCTGGGAAAATAACGGTTGAAGTTTCCACAATAGCTGAGAGATATGATCTTGAACTGCCGGATAATATGAATTTTAATTTTAATCTGGGGGCAGTAATGCTCACGGAAGAGATATGTAAAAGAGGCATTCCGGTTTTCATTTCCGAGCACTCGAGCGATCCCATTATATCTGAAGGCATGGAATACCTGGGTCGCGGTCTTGAAGAGACCTTTCCAAGGGAGATAAGGCTTCATGGTCATTCGGAATATACGATACGCTTTTCCCATTTAAGGAAAATAGCCGAAGCATGGGGCAGGAAAGTAAAGACAGGCCCGCTTATTGATATACTTGGGATAAAAGGGAATGATGCAATGAGGTTCATTTTTACAAGCCGCGCATGCGGTTCGGAAAAACAGGAGATCATATTCGAGGCGCTTGACAATATTCGCGAATACAGGTGGATGCTGATAGAATAATGGAAAAGATAAAAGCTGTTGCCCTGTTCTCCGGAGGACTTGATTCCGTACTGGCTGTCAGGGTTATTCTTGAGCAGGATATAGATGTTTTGTGCGTATATTTCAGGCTTCCTTTTACGGATCAGAATGAAGAGGCCGAGGCTTTCTTGCAGGAGAGCGCCGGCAGCCTGGGAGTAGCATTGCGCTTTGAAACTATGGGTGAGGATTATCTTGGGATTGTAAGGCATCCTAAGCACGGGCATGGTTCCGGGATCAATCCGTGCATTGACTGCAAGATATATATGCTCAGGCGCGCTGCAAAGATCGCGGAAGAAACAGGCGCCAAGTTCATTGTGACAGGCGAGGTGCTGGATCAGCGGCCTATGTCGCAGCGCAGGATGGCAATGGATATTATTGAAAGGGAGTCGGGCCTTCAGGGCAGGATAGTGAGGCCGCTTTCGGCTAAAATTCTTCCTGAGACTATTGCTGAAAAAGAGGGACTAGTTGACAGGGAGAAGCTGCTTTCTATTCACGGAAGAAGCAGGGACGCGCAGTTGTCAATGGCCGGTGAAAAGAGGATCGATCTTTTCACTCCGGTCGCGGGAGGGTGTGTACTCACTGATAAATTTTTCGCGCTTAAGATGAAGGATCTTTTAAAGCATAACGAAAACCTGGCATGGGACGATGTGCGTCTTCTCAATGTGGGAAGGCATTTCAGAGCCGGGGAAAACAAGATCATTGTGGGCAGGAATGAAAGGGAGAACGAAAAGCTTTTGCAGATGAAACGGCCGGGGGATTTCGTGTTCGAACTGCCGGACAGGATTCCGGGGCCCACCGCGCTTTTACAGGGCAAAAAGACGCAGGAGGCTTTTAACATGGCAGCAGCACTGACGATCAGGTACTCGGATCAGAAAGAAGGCAAGGCAATCGTACTGCACGGGGAGCAAAGTCCGGACAGGGAGATGCAGGGAGACGCTTCTTTGCTTGAAGGGGCGGAGTATTATAATATTGCGATGGGGAAGAAAGAATAAGGAGTGAGTTGGAATCTTCACACTAATGGGCTATAGCTCCTTTTGTTCTTATGGTAATACAGATGGGCATAAGTAATACAGGATCATTTTTATATATTAAAAAGTCATGTGGATTGACTTTTTTATGTAAATATAGTTATCTTTTCGCTAAATACATTTAATATTAATAAATTTCACGCCGCAAATAGTCCATCCGTGTCCTTTGCGGCTAAAGCAACATCCATGTTGCTTTGAAATTTATTAATATTAAACGTATTTAGCGATTCAACGATAATTTCGAGAATAAAAAATCAGTCAACATGAATAAATATAAGACATGACAACTACTGAAAAACTTAAAAAACTAAAGAATATATTATCTGAAATGAAAAGCGTTGTTGTAGCTTTTTCAGGGGGAGTTGACAGCGCTTTTCTGTTAAAGACAGCAACCGGGGTACTTAAAGACAATGTTTTTGCTGTAATATGCAGGTCTGATTCTTTTCCTGAGAGGGAATACAATGAGGCTGTGAGCCTGGCTGAACAGATAGGCGTAAAACATATAACGCTTGAAACAGATGAAATGAGCGATGAGAATTATATTTCCAATCCGCCTGACAGGTGTTATTATTGTAAAAAGATAATACTGTCAAATCTTCTGAGACTTGCAAAAGCAAAAAAATATAATTTTGTTATTGAGGGCTCCAATACAGATGATATAAATGATTACAGGCCGGGATCGAGGGCTCTGAACGAGATGAACGTGAGAAGCCCGCTAAAGGAAGCCGGATTGACTAAACAGGAGATACGGTCATTATCCAGGGATATGGGGCTTCCCACATGGGACAAGCCTTCGGCAGCATGCCTGTCTTCCAGGCTTCCTTACGGCACAAGGATCACGGCTGAAAGGCTGAGGATGGTGGATATGGCTGAAGAGTATTTGTCAGAGCTTGGCCTGACGCAGGTTCGCGTCAGGTATCACGGTGATGTCGCGCGTATTGAGGTTCCGAAGAAAGACATGGAATTTATTTTAAGAGAGGATGTGGCCGGAAGAATAGCGGAAAGATTTAAAGAGATTGGTTTTGCATACACTTCTCTTGATATACTTGGATACCGTATGGGAAGCCTGAATGAAACATTAAAGGAGGACTGAAGCTCAGTGGGACTGACGGATATACAAAAAGAACGTTACAGCCGCAATATTCTTGTCAAGGATATCGGGGAAGAGGGGCAGGAAAAGATACTGGCTTCGAAGATACTTGTCATAGGCGCAGGGGGGCTTGGTTCGCCGAACATCCTGTACCTTGCCGCTGCGGGCGTGGGTACTCTGGGTATTGCAGACGCGGATGATGTGGATATTTCGAATCTCCACAGGCAGGTGCTTCACTGGACTCCGGATATCGGCAGGCCGAAGATTGAGTCGGCAAGAGAAAAAGTGCAGAAGATCAATCCTGATGTGAATGTTGTTACCTATCATAAGAAAATTACTGCTGAAAATATCGCAGAGATAATAAGAGAATACGATTTTATTGTTGAGTGCACTGATAATTTCGAAGCAAAGTTCCTGATCAATGACGCTTGCGTATTGAATAATAAACCTTATTCGCATTGCGGTGTGCTTATGTTCCACGGCCAGACAATTACTTATACACCGGGAAATACATGCCTACGATGTATTTTTAATTCACCTCCACCTCCGGGTTCAACGCCTGGAAGCAGCGATGTGGGTATATTCGGCACTGTTCCCGGGATATTCGGTACGATACAGGCCACTGAAGCAATAAAATATATACTGGGTAAAGGCAGGCTTTTAACAAATATTCTTTTTCATTATGATGCATTGTATTCGGAATCCGGTTCTGTTAAAGTCAAACGGGATCCTGAATGCCCGGTATGCGGGGAAAGTCCGTCAATAACGGATTTGTCTACTTATAAGCAGATTTGAGTGAGCAAATTCAGTCAATATAATTAAGTAACTTACTCATTTTGGCTGATTTTTTTATGTTAATAATGTCAGGATTATCAATAAAATGATCTGATTTTAATAAATTTTACGCCGCTTATGCATACCTACTGTATGAAGCGGCTTGGGAACATCCTGTTCCCCCAAAATTTATTAAAATCAGATCATTTTATCGATCCAACGGTAAATTTGAAAATAAAAAGTCAGTCAAGATGAATAAATAAAAAAAGACGGAGATATTTATCATGAGCAGAATATACAATAACATTACAGAGACAACAGGTAATACGCCCCTGGTCAGGTTGAACCGCGTTACAGAGGGACTTGAGGCTGAGGTGCTGGCCAAGATGGAGTCCTTTAACCCGCTCTCAAGCGTAAAAGACCGTATCGGGGTTGCAATGATAGAGGACGCTGAAAAAAGAGGCGTACTGAAAAAGAATTCAGTGCTGATAGAGCCTACGAGCGGCAATACAGGGATAGCACTGGCATTTGTTGCAGCTTCAAGGGGATACCGCCTGATCTTAACAATGCCTGATACTATGAGCACTGAAAGAAGAAAACTGCTCAGGATACTTGGAGCTGAGCTTGTTCTTACACCGGGCGGAAAGGGTATGAACGGTGCTATTGAAAAGGCAGATGAACTCTTAAAAAGCATCCCTGATTCTTTAATGCTGCAGCAGTTTAAAAACCCGGCTAACCCGGATATTCACAGGAAAACTACTGCTGAAGAGATATGGAAAGATACAGACGGTAAAGTCGATATACTTGTGGCCGGTGTCGGGACAGGCGGTACTATAACCGGTATAGCCGAGGTATTGAAGAAGAAAAACAAGGATTTTAAAGCTGTTGCAGTGGAGCCGGACAAAAGTCCTGTGCTGTCAGGAGGCGCTCCGGGGCCGCATAAGATACAGGGTATCGGTGCAGGCTTTGTTCCCGATGTGCTTAATAAAGATATAATTGATGAGATAATCCAGGTATCGGCCGAGAACGCGGGGGCCATGGCAAGGAGACTTGCCAAAGAAGAAGGGATACTGTGCGGTATATCCGCAGGCGCTGCTGCTTGGGCAGCGATTGAAATGGCAAAAAGAAAAGAGAATAAAGGCAAGCGTATAGTCTTTATCCTGTGCGATACCGGGGAGCGCTATCTTTCGACGTGGCTTTTTGATGAATAGGTTTATCTTAATTAAATTATATCTTTGTGACCGGAAAAATATTTCATAAATTGCGCGCGTTCGAATTGTCCCGGTTGTTTGAGCCTGGACTGGCTCATCTTTCCCCGGAATTTGTCAATAGAATCGTACCCGTGTTTTTCCATCCATCCCTCTATCTGATCAAGCATAAGGGCTAAATGTTCCGGCCCGTTCCTATAAATTGTGGTAACTGTTTCCACGCATGCTGCTCCTGCAAGGATGGCTTTCACTATATCACGCCCGTCGTATATCCCGGTAGTGACAGCAAGATCGCATTTTACTTTATCAGACAGAAGCCCAATCCAGCGCAGGGGAACTGATAATTCTTCCGGTCTGCTGAAGATGTGACTGGATACGACCTGCATTGATTCAATGTCTATATCAGGATTAAAGAACCTGTTAAACAATACAAGGCCGGATATTCCTGTTTTTGAAAGATTTACTATCATATTCGCAATGCCTGAGAAATGCGGACTTATTTTAACAGAAAGGGGAATGTTTGTTTCTTTATGGACTTTATTAATTATATCGAAATACTGCGTTTCAATAGCTTCGCTTTTCATCTTTTCGTCTGATGGAAGAATGAAGAGATTTAATTCCAGGGCGTCGGCACCTGCTTTCTCGATTGATTTTGTGAATGTTGTCCATTCTCCGGATGAAACGCAGTTTACGCTGGCAATGACAGGTATGGAGACTTTCTTCTTAACATTTTCAATCAGGCTTAGATAATCGTTTAAGTTGTTCTGCTTAACGTAGTGTTTGATGTAATTGCTCGCTTCGAAATCATTATTGATGGAATCACCGGCGTCTTCGATGGAACCTGCTTCCAGGAGTATTTGCTCTTCGAATATGGATTTAAGTACAACTCCTCCTGCACCGTTTTGTTCAAGTCTTTTTATGCTTTCAACGTCAGCGGTCAGTCCTGAACTTCCGATCAATATGGGATTCTTTAATTCAAGTCCCATATATTGTACCTTTAGTTTATTCATGTGCGACTCCGGAATTATCTTTATAATAATCTGAAAAGTTGGTAACTATTCAGTCATTTTTTACTTCATTAAGTTGCGGGCCGGGTAATAACAATAGTATGTTTTTTATAAGCGCTGTAATCATTTGCAATAATTAATTTATAAATAAACTGAACTCTATGAGCAAGACTTTTTTGTTTTTTGCATAGGCTTTTTTTAAAAAAGCCGGGATAAAGAATACAGTCTTACATCTTATCGGTCTATTTAAAATTATAATTAGCGCAAACCTCTTCCCCGGCCCGGAACAAGATAAAAAAGGTCTTCAATTTCACAAATACAGGTTTATATTATTATAAATTATAACCTACATTTGCTTAAATGCTGAAGACGGGAAGAAACAGTACGGGCAGTGCTCCGGCGGTTCTTCCCCGTAATGAACATGGCCGCATATCCTGCATCTCCATGCTGTTTTATTGCCTTTCCCGAAACCTTCGGATAATGGGTCCATTTCCCTGTGTACAGGAAGATCCTCAAGAGCAGGCATCGCAGGTTTATAGTTCATCAGTAAATAGCTTGCGACAATTATCCTCTGTACTTCACTGGTTCCTTCGTAAATCCTGAGAAGCCTGGTATCGCGGAAGAGTTTTTCTACAGGGAACATCTTGGTATAGCCGTAGCCCGCGAATATCTGCATTGCTTCGTTTACAACTTCAAGCGCGGCTTCAGTTGCATAGAATTTCGCGATCGATGCATCGATGGTCGGGTCAATGCCGTTATCAGCTTCCCATGCCGCTTTCCAGGTTAAAAGGCGGGAGGTTTCGACCTTCTGGTACATTTCCGCAAGTTTGAACTGGATCGCCTGGTAGCTGGAAATCGGCATTCCGAATGCTTTTCTTTTTTTGGTATAATCAAGCGCATATTCCATGGCTGACCGCGCTGCCCCGACTCCGAAGGAGCCTATTATGGGTCTTGTTCTGGAAAAGGTTTTCATTGCAAGAATAAAGCCTTTCCCGGGAGGCGCCAGCACGTTCTCCTTTGGTACCCGCACGTTTTTGAAATTAAGCCCGACTGTGTTCGAGCATCTCTGCCCGAGCTTCGGTATCGGCCTGCCAACGGAAACGCCTTCCCAGTCTTTTTCAACAAGGAACGCGCAGATGCCTTCATGCTGTTTTTGCGGATCTATTGTCGCGAAGACAGTCATATAGTCCGACACTCCGCCGTTGGTTATCCAGTATTTGGTTCCGTTCAGTATGTAGTCGTCACCGTCCTGTTCTGCTTTGCACCTGATTCCTGCAACGTCCGAGCCCATCATGGGTTCTGAAGTTGCGAAGCAGATAAGCTTGAATTCTTTTGCAATTTTAGGCAGGTACTTCTTTTTTAGTTCTTCATTTTTAGATAGTATAATAGGTTCCATGCCGAGTGAGCTGTCAAAGATAGACGTGGCCAGGCCGGGACAGGCAGCGGCTATTTCTTCCGTAAGCAGCGCGGCTTCCACAAGGCCGTAGCCGAGGCCTCCGTACTCTTTGGGGATGTCGCCGTTCATTATGCCTGCTTCAAAGGCTTTCTTTATAACCGGGATCGGTGTTTCGTCTTTCTCGTCGTAATAGGACGCTACCGGTACTATTTCTTTTATCGCGAATTCGCGGGCTTTTTCTCTTAGTTTTTCCTGCTCAGGAGTCAGGGAGAAATTAAGCATGTGTTAACCTCCGATTTTATTATTTTCTGGATAAGATAATTCAGATTATTGATTTAAATATAAAATGCAACTAAAAAATGGTTTTAAGGTGCAGAATCAATGAAAGATATGTTGGAATGTTTATATATTTTTATTTTATTTCCGGATTAATCTATTTGATATATTTAAATAAGTTGACCAATGTGGAAACAATAAATAATATCTAAAAAAGAATGTATTGAAACAATAATATGCAATTCGAATGGGATAAAGAAAAAGCAAAGCAAAATATTATAAAACATAAAGTATCATTTGAGGAGGCTGTAACAGTCTTTTATGATCCTTTATCAGCAACTTTTAATGATCCTGACCATTCAGAGAATGAACAAAGATTTATTATTATTGGATACTCATCCAAAATGAGATTATTTGTAATTTCGCATACAGAAAGAGGGAAAATTATTCGTATTATTAGTGCTCGTATTGCAACTAATAGAGAGAGGAAACGACATGAAAACGAAACCTAAAAAAGATAATGATGATTTACGTTCAGAATATAATTTTGATTACTCAAAAGCTGTTCGTGGAAAGTATCACAAGCGATTAATGCAAGAGGACTCAAATGTTGTCATTCTTGATCCGGATATAGCAAAGGCATTTTCTGATTCGGACGCCGTCAATAACGCATTGAGATCACTGTTGGATTTGACAAGGACAACACATCGGCTGACAAAACGCAGCCGTAAGAAGTAAGCTCTCATGCTTAACGAATAAAAGATCAATTCTATTTAGGTTAAAATAAGCAGATTAAACAAATCCGGTTCATTGGGCGGATTTTTTATGGCCTGTTTTATTCTTCGGTAAGTTGCTCATTTGCATTTCTTTTGTATCCCGCCTGTCAGGAAGTTTATTGTTTTTATCTGCCGGGGATGGTTTATACATAATAAACAGATAGTTGAAGCCGCGCAGGAAGAAATTGTTCTCAGCCGCGGCTTTGTGCCGGTTTCCCTGCAGGAGATCGGTATTGCGGCGTGTTATGCTTATTATATCAACAGGTTTGAAGAATTCATTTAGCATTGAGAATAGCCTGAATCCTATTGGTACAAAGGGCTTATCCTTTTCAAATGAGTCGGATACATAAAGGGACATGTATCTTCCCGAACGGAGTATTCGGTTTATTTCTTTGATTACTAGATGCATTGCCTCAAAATATTCATTAGCCTGCGCGCTCAACTCTCCTATGCATTCCTTAAGGCCCGAATAGCGTATGTGATCGGAATACGGCGGGTCTATGAACACAAAATCGGCTTTTTCGTCCTCCAGGGGCAGCTTTCGCGCGTCAGCGCGGAAGATATCTTTGCGTACAGGGGCCAGGTCATAGCATAAGGCCCTGCGGTTAATGTCGCGGGCGACTTCCAGGGTGGTTCCGCTTCCGCACATGGGGTCTATGACAAGGTCTTTTGGTTTTGTGTAGCGCAAAAGGAGATTCCATATAATGTATGCAGGGGTTGCCCCTGGATAAGGCTTATCCGGCTCCATTGATCTTTTATAGTGCTGGGACGGATAGTCCCACAATGTTGTTGTTTGCAGGTGCAGAGGGGCTTTCGGCATTGTGAAATTCCTTATTGTAAATATTAAAGATAATTTACTGGTATTATATTTTATATCAGACTAGTATATATTTTGCTGATTTCAAGCAATAAAAAAATGGAATAGATAGTGTTTTATATACGGAGAGGGAGTAAGTTCAAAGTTGAAGGTTCCATGTTCCTGGAAAGATGGAATGTTTATTGTGAGATACTTTTAACTTGAGACCTGGAACCTGGAACTTCTTATTTATACGACTATGGGACGAGTTTGAAACGGAGGGGAGCGGAGAGGAGTGGGTTTTATAAAAGAAAGAATTGACAAATTGTTCTTTTGTTTTTGGATAATTTATTAAAATTAAAGTTCAGGATAAGGCTGGTAGCTTATATTTATGAAAAAAAAAGTGATGATAGCCATCAGCGGCGGTGTTGATTCTTCGGTTGCCGCTTTTCTGCTCAGGGAACAGGGATATGATGTGGCAGGAATAACTATGATTACGGGTAGTGAGCAGGCTGAGGGCTTAAATACTGCATCGCATGCTGCGGATGCTTCCGAGGTTTGCAGGATACTCGGTATACCTCATTATATTGTTGATTACAATAAAGAAATGGAAGAGGATGTAATTCTTCCTTTTATTGATGAATACAGAATAGGCAGGACGCCTAATCCGTGTATTATCTGCAACAGGAAGATAAAATTCGGCAGGCTTTTAAAAAAGGCCGTTGATATGGGCTATGACATGATAGCCACAGGCCACTATGCAAGAAATATATTTTTAAACGGCAGGCGCGTACTAAAAAGAGCAAAGGATGAGAACAAGGACCAGACATATTTTCTTTATACTTTGACCAGTGACGTTCTTGAGAGGGTCGTATTCCCGCTTGGGGATTACTCCAAAGAAGAGGTCAGGGAGATCGCGATGGAGCAGGGCCTTTCAGTAACGCATAAACGGGAGAGCCAGGATATATGTTTTTTCCCCGGGGGCAGTGTTTCCGCTTTTTTTGAGAGCAGGGGGATAGATAGTCCTGAGGGTGATATTGTTGATCTTGACGGCAGGGTGATCGGCGTTCATAAGGGGATCATGAATTATACTGTGGGCCAGAGAAGGGGCCTTGGTATCAGCGCTCCTGATCCTCTTTATGTTATTTCCATTGATCTTAAGAACAACAAGCTGGTGGCAGGGGAGAAGAGGTTTCTTAAGTCGCGGAGCCTTGTCGCGAGTGTAATGAACATGAATACTGATCTTACCGGGGGAGAGGCGTTCGGCAAGATAAGGTACGCGCATAAGGCTGCTGAATGCGATTTTTCTTTGCAGGAGGACACTCTTGAGGTTGTTTTCAGGAAGCCGCAGGAAGCTATTACGCCCGGGCAGGCGCTTGTGCTTTACAGGGATGACTGCGTTATAGGGGGCGGGATAATAGAGAGAGTGATTGTGTAATTATTCATCTTGACAGACTTTATATTTTAAAAATTACCGTTGGATCGATAAAATGATCTGATTTTAATAAATTTCACGCCGCTTATGCATACCTCCTGTATGAAGCGGCTTGGGAACATCTTGTTCCTCCGAAAGTTATTAAAATCAGATCATTTTATCGATAATCCTGACATTATTAGCAGAAAAAGTCACTCAAGATTAGTAAATAAAATTAAACCAGGACAATAACAAATGAATAAAAAAGGTACTGCATCGGAATATCTTAAAAAAGCTATGGCAGGCGAATTAGGCGCTGCCAGGCAATACGCAGGGTTTTCGTTTGTTGCTTTAAAAGAAGGATTTGAAAATACTGCGCTTCTGTTCAGCGCTCTGGAACAGGCTGAAAATATTCATTACAAGAACCACCTGAGCGCTCTTGGGCAGGATTATTCTCCGGAAACAGAGCCTTTTACAACAGGAACTAGTCTTGAGAATCTGCTGAACGCGATAAATACCGAGAATTATGAATATAATGAGATGTATCCTGAGTTTATGAAAAGCATGGTTTCGGAACCTGACAGGCAGTATTATCGTGTAGCGCAGCTTTCAATGGAGTGGGCTATGAAGGTTGAGAAAACGCACGCGAAAATATTAACGGACGCCGCAGAATACGCGAAAAGGGGTCTGGACTTTGATATTGAAAATATATATATATGCAGGGTTTGCGGTAATATTGAGATAGGTTCGGACTTACCGGATACAGTGTGCCCGGTATGCGGCCATGACCGGGTCTTTTATAAGCCGATGAAAGAGAATCAACAGCCTTATAATAACGGGGACGCATTTATTGATAAGTTCCATCTCCAGGGCGGAGAGATCATCAGGCAGATAACTTTCGGGATGAATGACGGTGTTGTGAGTATTTTCGCGCTGCTTGCTGGGGTCGCTGGCGCGGGTCAGAGTCCGCAGACTATTCTTATCGCGCTTCTCGCTGCTACTGTCGCGGGAGCGCTGAGTATGGCTGCAGGAGAATTTATAAGCGGAAAGAGTGAAAGCGATTATTACAGCCATGAGATAAACCAGGAGCGTCTTGAAATAGAGCTTGTGCCTGATATTGAAAAAGAAGAGGTTGAAAGAATATACAGGGCTAAGGGTTTTACAGGGGAATTGCTGAAGAATGTTACTGATCAGATCACTGAAGACCGCGACAGGTGGGCCAGGGAGATGGCAATTGACGAGCTTGGTGTGACTGAGCTTGAGCAGAAGAGCGGATTCAGGAATTCAATAGTTATTTTTTTTGCGTTTGCAGCAGGTGCCTGTTTCCCGGTTTTACCTTACCTGATACTGCTTCATACTTCCCTGGATTCCATGGATATTTTTTATGTTGCCACTTTTATTACTGTTGCAGGGCTATTTCTCGCGGGCGCTCTCAAGACTTTTGTAACCGGTGTTAACTGGTTTAAATCCGGGCTTGAGATGCTGCTTGTAGGGCTCTTTGCTTACGGGATTTCCTATTTGATCGGCACTTTCATTCCTTTTTGATTATCCTTTAAATACGGTTTATATATGTGCGCCTTTTTTAAAAGGCCGCCTTTTAAAAAAGGCGATCGGAACGGAGGGGAAGCAGGCAGGTTCCAGGTTCCAGGTTAAGACGGATCATCATTTACAGGGACTTTTAACCTGAAACATGGAACCTGGAACATCGGACTTGTTTTTAACGGCTATAGGACGAATCTTAATCGAAAGTGAAACGGAGGGGAAGCGTATTTGAAACGGAGTGGATACGGTTATGAAACGGAGGGGAGACGGAGCGGAAGCATATATTCCCCGGAATTTGATTTATAATCTTAGGAAGGTTTTAATAAATCATTTTTTTCTTGACGCGCGAAAAGTATATAATATATATCTGACAGATTAAATATCCTGATAATAATAAGTAATTTTTTTGTTTTTTAGCGGGCATTGGGCCTTTAAAAAGAGTAAGGCTGTAACACATATATTTGTTTATTCTCCTTCAGATTGCCCTGTTATTCCTTCGTTGGCACAGCGGTTTATAATAATCAAAGTAAATACTGTATAATTGCATTATAACTGTATAATAAATTGTTTATTTTTTGAGGAGGGTTTCTTTATGAATAAAAAACGAGTGGCGGCGCTTTATATTTTCACTGTTTTTTCGCCCGCGTTACTGCAGCCTGACCTGATAAAGGCGGAAACCACAATCCTGAAATTTTCAACTGGTGTTCCCTCCTCTCATGCAATGCAGGTCAGGATATTTAATCCATGGGCCAGGGAGGTTAAGGATTTAAGTAACGGCAATATTGATGTTATTTTTTATGTCGACGGTGTATTGGGTGAGATGCCTGAACAATTAAAGCTGGCTGAGAAAGGGTCTGCTGATATTACTTTTTGTTTCCAGGGATGTTCTCCGGATCTTTTCCCGTTAACAACTGCCTTCGAATTGCCTTTCATGATCCCGAGAGCGGAATTAACCTCAAGGAAGATGTGGCAGACTTATGAGAAATTTCCCGCGTTTCAGAAAGAGTATAAGACAGTTAAACTTCTGGCTCTTTTTTGTCATCCTGGTGATCATTTTCATACATTATCCAGACCGATCAGAACGCTATCTGATTTTAAGGGTATGAAAATAATTACAGAAAATGTTTTTGTATCCGATACACTGAAAATTTTAGGGGCAACACCTTTGCACGTGCCGATGTCTGAGGCGCGTGCTGTCCTGAGCAAGGGCTCTGCAGACGGTATTGTATGTGATTGGGGAGGCGTGGAAACTTATGAGCTCAAAGAATTTTTAAAATATACTACTGAGGCATTTTTCAGTACTTCTGCTATGATGTTATCCATGAACAAGGCTAAATATGAGTCTCTTCCCGGTAATATTAAGAAGATCATAGATAAAACGACGGGCCTGAAGATGTCTGTTGAGGCAGGAGAGGCTTATGATGCGGCAGAGGCTGTGGCCAGGCAGAACGCGATAAAAAAAGGTATCATTGTTTACAGGTTCTCTGCTGCTGAGATGCAGAAACTGCACTCATTGATTGTGCCACTCAGGCAGCGCTGGGTCAGGGATATGGAGGCAAGAGGCCTGCCAGGGGAAAAGTTCCTTCAGGATATTGCCGTGCTTTATGATATATTTAAATTGATGAATTATTAGCGATTTTTCCGGTTTCTATAATTATTTTCCGCATTTTTTTACTATAAACAGGCCTGCCGGGAAACAGTATTTCCCTGTTATGCATTCCGCTCTATAATATACAAAAATTATTTTTTAATTAGAAAATAAAAAACTAATTATTTGCCATAGTTTGTCTTTTTTACTTGACAATTATGTCACATTGTATTATTAGGTGGGGAATAGTGGGGATTGGTGTTGAATATGCCCTGTAAATGGTGCGGGAAGGTGATTAAAATATGTTTATGGGTGAATATCATCCAAGTATTGATGAAAAGGGCAGAATTGCTATACCCGCACGCCTGAGAAAGGCATTTGGAGAGGATGCTGTAATTACCAGGCTTGTTATGGCTCCGAGTTTTGATAAATGTATAATGGCTTTCAGGGAAAAGGAATGGAAGGATTTTGTTCAAAATAAATTGATTGCTCTGTCACAGGGCGAACAGATAAACCGGATGAAAATCCGGTTTTTGCTGGGAGGCTCCGCAGAATGTGATCTTGATAAGCAGGGCAGGATAATAATACCCTCCAATCTCAAGGAATATGCGGGGATTGACGGAGATATAACGATCTTTGGCGTATACGATAAAATTGAGATATGGAGTACCGAGATATATAATACGTATAAACCGGATGAGGAAGCGCTCGAAAAGTTCGCGAAGGATCTTGGATTCTGATATGCCGGCCATTTGAACTTCCCGACCGGCGGGTACAGCTCCTGAAGAAACAATATATTTTATTTTACTGAACCGGGATGCTATGAGACATAATAATGATGAGATCATACATGAACCTGTGATGTACAGAGAGGTGCTGGATATCGCAGGGTATGGGATAGATAAGGGAGAAAATATGTTCATAGACTGCACTCTGGGCGAAGGCGGGCATACAGAGTTATTATTACAAACTTACCGGGACTTGAGGATAATGGGTTTTGAGAGGGACGCTGAGATACTTGATATTGCAAAGAAGAGGCTCGGGGATTACAAGGAAAGAATTCTGTTTATTAATGATAATTTTTCAAATATTTCCGGGCATCTTGGGGATAAAATCGGAAAATTATCAGGGTTTTTATATGATTTCGGTATTTCTTCTTTTCATTTCGAAGAGGGGGGCAGAGGCTTCAGCTTTTCTTCCGATGAATATCTGGATATGCGCCTGGATCGCAATCAGAAACTGAACGCGCATTATATAGTAAATAAATATCCTGAAGAGAAACTCAGCGGAATTTTCCGTGTTTATGGTGAAGAGCGGTGGGCGAAAAAGATCGCCAGGGTGATATGCGCCCTACGGAAAAATAAATCCATCGAAACTTCCGGCGAACTGGCCGGTTTAATAATGCGGGTTATTCCACGGAAATACCAGGTAAAAAATATTCATCCTGCTACAAGGGTATTTCAGGCAATAAGGATTGAAGTGAATGATGAATTAAATGCTATTCAAAAGTCTCTTGAAGATGCTTATAAGTATCTCGCGCCCGGGGGAGTTATAATTGCTATCTCGTTTCATTCACTTGAAGACAGGATTGTAAAGAATCTGTTTCGCCGGCTGGCCAGGGGTTGTGTTTGTTCATTTGAAAGACAGCATTGTACTTGCAGTAATGATCCGTTTGTATCTGTTTTGACAAAAAAACCTCTTATCCCTAAGGACGACGAGGTTTTAAAGAACAGACGGTCAAGGAGCGCAAAACTTAGAGCCTGCGTAAGATTATAAGCGTTGTACCTCCTAATTTTCCCTCCCCACTCTCCCTAAACGGGAGAGTGGGGCACTTGTTAAGAATATTGTTTTCTTTTTTATTAAAAAATTGTTTCTTTCGCGGCTCCGGGTTGTAAATATATTTTTATGTTGCATAAGTACAGGTGATCCGGCTTTGAATCAGCTTTCAGTGAATCATATTCGAAATGATATTCGAAGGAGGTCGATATCAGGTATTTAGTAACAGCATTTGCGTTTATTATATTTATTATTCTCTATGTTTGGCAGAATGTTGAGGTAATGAAGATAAAGATTGAATATAAAAAGGCTCTAAGAGAAGAAAGTGAATATTTAAAGAAGAATGACAAACTGAGATATGAAATAGAACGCTTTAAGAGAATGGAACTTATTGAGAGATCAGCAGAGGAAATGGGAATGAGAGAGCTTAATCCCGGAGATTTTGCCGCAATTATTATCAAAGAGCGAAAGTGATTACAGGTAAATATTAATAAATATGAATAATAGTAAACCGTCACTACTTTTAAGCAATTTGATCCTTGAGACAAGGAGCGAGATCGAATGCATTTTTGGGGATATCAATATTGAGATCAGCTCTGTTGAATATGATTCAAGGAAAGTAACCGGCGGAGCTTTATTCGTGGCTGTTCCGGGATTTGTTTCCGACGGACATTCCTTTATTAAGAATGCGGTAAATAACGGTGCAAAGGCGGTTTTAATCTCCCGGGAAAGGATAAATGATTTCCTGCACCTCAGGGGTCAGGGCGTTGTTGTTCTTGCTGCGCAAAACACAAGGGCTGCGTTGTCGGCTGTTTCTTCCGCTTTCTTCGGGCATCCGAGTTCCAGGGTAATGGTGATAGGTATTACCGGCACAAACGGTAAAACATCAATAACTTACATGCTGGAAGCTGTTTTGAAGAAATACGGATTGTCCACTGGTGTAATCGGTACGGTAAATTACAGATGGAATGATAAGATAATCGGGTCTGCCAATACTACTCCTGAGTCAAGGGATTTACAAGAGATATTCGCGAGGATGGCCGAAGACGGTGTTAAAGTGATTATTATTGAGGTATCTTCGCACGCTCTTAAGTTATCCAGAACTGATGATATTGAGTTTGATATTGCGATCTTCACAAACCTGACCAGGGATCATCAGGATTTCCATGAGTCCTTTGAGGATTATTTTAATTCAAAAAGAAAAATTTTCGACTTGCTTGAAAAAAGCCGCAAAGATAATAAGACTGCTGTTTTGAATATTGATGATGAATACGGGAGGATCATTATCAGTGAGAAGAACAAGTATTCTTTTCCTGTGTACGGATTTGGTATGAGCCGGGAAGCGGAATTCAGGCTGAAAACGGACAGCATTTTAAATTCTGTTGAGGAAACCAGGTACGAGCTTGAAAAGCCGGTAAGCGGGATAATAGTAAAACTCAGAGTTGTGGGAAGTTTTCAGATTTATAACTCTCTTTGTGCTTTCGCGGTATGCTACCTGATGGATATTCCGGTAGATGTTATATTAGAAGGATTATCCGGTTTAAGCTTGATACCCGGAAGATTTAACCGGATCAGCACTGATCTGGGATTCAGCGTGATAGTTGATTATGCGCATACGGATGATGCTGTTTCCAAGCTGCTGGCATCCGCCAGGGAATTAAACCCGGCGCGGATCATTACATTGCTCGGATGCGGCGGGAACAGGGATAAAACCAAGCGTCCTTTGATGGGTAAAGCCGCTGTTCTTAATTCAGACTGGGTTATCTTTACAAGCGATAATCCAAGGGACGAGGATCCTGATAAAATAATCGGTGATATAGTAAGCGGTTTAACAGGGAATAATTTTGAAGTGATTACGGACAGGGAGCAGGCAATAAAAAAAGCGGTGAACATGGCAGGGAATGATGAATTGATTGTGATCGCAGGCAAGGGCCATGAGGATTACCAGGAAATAAAAGGCAGGAAGATCCATTTCGATGATCATGAGGTTGCAAAGAAATATATTGAACAAAGGGAAGCGAAGTGAGAGTGGATTTTAATGCAAGTACAGGCCTGATCGCAAAATGGGCAGGGGGGAATTTGATCAACGGCTCTCCTGACATAGAGATAGATTCAATTACCACGGATTCAAGAGATCTCGGTAAAAGCAGCCTGTTCGTTCCCATTAAAGGGGAGAAATATGACGGCCATGATTTCATAGACTTGCTCGTGAAGGAGAAAAGAATATCAGCATTTCTTTCGATGAGGAAGGATATTAGCATTCCCTATGGATCGGATACAGGCGCAATATTATGCGATGATACATTAAAGGCTTACGGAGCAATTGCTTCGCATCACAGGGACAGGATGAATGCCGGAATAATCGGCATAACAGGAACAAACGGGAAAACAACTACCAAGGAATTATTATGGTCAATTCTTAGCAGGAAATACAAAACATTAAAAAATATTAAGAATTATAATAATGAGATCGGAGTACCGTATACTCTTCTGGGATTAAAAGAAGAGCACGAATATGCAGTAATAGAGCTGGGAATGAATCATACCGGAGAGATAGATATTTTATCTAATATATCAAAACCGGATATTGCACTGATCACCAATATAGGTGAAGGCCATCTCGAATTCTTGGGTTCAGTTGAGAGTGTAGCCATGGCAAAATCCGAGATAATGAACGGGATGAAGCATGGGTCCGTTCTTTTTTTAAATATAGATACTCTTTATTTTGACATGCTGTATAAAAAAGCAAAAGACATTGGACTTGAACTCAGGACATTCGGGATATCAAAAGATGCTGATTTCAGGCCTGCTGGTTATAAATTGTTCAGAGATTCTTTCTTGCTGAATTACGGGGATCATGAATATACAATACCTCTTTTCGGGATTCATAATGTATATAATGCAGTTGCAGCAGTCGCAGTTTCGGAATACATAGGCATTGAAAAGGAAATTATAAAAGAAGCATTTTCAGGTTTTAAAAATATAGAAATGAGAAGCCAGCTTATCAACGGAAAGTACACAATACTTAATGATACGTATAATTCAAATCCGCTTTCAGCACGTTACGCGCTGAGATCAATTAAGGAAATATTTCCGGGAAAAAGAAAAGTATCCATTTTTTCAGATATGAAAGAACTCGGACAATATTCCGGTAATTATCATAAGGAACTCGGAAAGAATGTTTTCGAGAGCGGCATCGACCTTCTTTTAACATGGGGAGATATGGCGGAAAATATTGTTAGAGGTGCCAGGGAAAACGGCATGAAAAAAGACAGGGCGGTTCACTTTGCAGAAAAAGCAGAATTGATTGAATTTGCTTTGAAAAATATTACAAATGATGATGTAATACTTGTTAAGGGATCAAGATCTATGAAAATGGAGGAGGTGGTGGAAGCTTTAATCCGCTAATAGTTATGTTTTATCATTTAATCGCACCTTTACAGGAATATGTTTCTTTTTTTAGATTGTTTCAGTATATTACATTCCGGTCTGCATATGCCGCGCTTACGGCCCTTATCCTGGTATTACTATTCGGGAAAGTCGCAATAAACTGGCTGAGGAGTTTAAAATTCAAAGAAGAGATTTATGTACTCGGCCCGCAGAGTCATAAGTCTAAAGCTGGTACACCGACTATGGGCGGAGTAATAATACTCGGTTCGGTTTTAGTATCCATACTTCTCTGGGGAAATTTTAGTAATAAATATCTGATCGTTCTCATTGTGGCAATGATCTTACTTGGAGCGCTTGGTTTTATCGATGATTACATGAAGTCGGTTTTAAAAAGAAAGAACGGGATGTCCGCTAAACTTAAGTTTACCTTTCAGGTGATCATCGGACTTGGAGTGGCTTTTACCGTTTATAGCTTTCCTTCGAATAAAGAAAATGTGACCAGTCTTTTTATTCCGTTCTTTCATGAGGCCATCTTTGATATGTTGTGGTTCTGGATTGTTTTTTCCACGATTGTAATTGTCGCAAGCAGCAATGCTGTTAACCTTACTGATGGTCTTGACGGGCTTGCCATAGGTTCGGTTTTAATAGTAGCTTCAAGCCTGGGTATTATGACTTATTTATCAGGGCATATTGAGATCGCTAATTATCTCAGGATCCCTTATGTGCCGGCAAGCGCTGAGTTGACAGTGTTTGTATTTGCGGTTATCGGCGCTTCAATCGGTTTTCTTTGGTTCAACAGCAACCCGGCTACTGTATTCATGGGGGATACAGGTGCTCTTGCCCTTGGCGGGGTGATCGGGATTATTGCAATTATGATAAAAAAAGAGATATTTCTGGTTATTGTTGGCGGAGTATGGGTGCTGGAGGCGCTTTCAGTGATAATCCAGGTATCTTATTTTAAGTTAACCGGTAAAAGGATCTTCAAGATGGCTCCTTTGCATCATCATTTTGAGCTGTTGGGATGGCCTGAGCAAAAGGTCGTTGTAAGGATGTGGATCGTCGGAATCATACTGGCGATTTTGGGTTTGAGTTCTCTTAAAATATTATAAGCAATATACTCAATAGAATCAGCCTTTGGGAGTGGTGATATTTTCTGTGAAAGAGACAGATAAAAAAATGAATATTCTTGTAGTCGGACTTGGAAAATGTTCAGGTCTGGCAGCATGTAATTTTTTGTCAAAAAAAGGGCACAGAGTAATTGTATCT
>CAZVYR010000027.1:0-20465 GCA_964631555.1 uncultured Leptospirales bacterium | reverse complement strand
TTATAAGCAGGATAATTATGATATTTCTATACTTTTGCATTTTTAAATGAAAAACCCCATCTTTAAACTGATCTTCCTACTTTTTGTGAAAAATGCCCGTTTGTCTGTACTTTTTTGTGTATACTAATCTATTCTATTCAAAATAACTATTCCGAACGATATTTTTGAGAACCGGGGAAATTGGTTTGACTTTCCGGAATTAAACAGCCTATCATTAATCATATCGTATTTAATAATATGAAAAAAAGAAGAATAAAAAAATTAATAAATAAGAAAACAGGAATGTAAATATTTTATTCAGATTGGTTTTTAAAAATAAAACCGCTGAGTCTTGTTCCGTTATATTTTATAATACGGTAGTGAGGTACCCGCGGCATTCAATTATCAGGTATAAGTTCCAGTCAATACTCCGGAATTTGCAAGCCATAAAATCCTTGGTAATATTAATAAAGCCGTTATTATACTGGACTCCCAGGGACAAATAATCTATAGAAATAAAAAAGCAAAATGCTGAATGAAATTTCCTGTAGAGAACCAGGTATTACAGGATCTTGAAAAATAATTAGAATTGTACATGCACTTAAACAGTGCAGAATGGAGTATAATATGAGACGATATCTGATAATATTCTCGGCCATAGCAGGTATCAGCTTCTGTACCCCTGCAGGAAGCGTTGCGGCATACGGGCTGACTCTGCAGGAAGCTATCCGGCTCGCACTTGCGAATAATACAACTTACCGGATTGCCCGGGAGAAAGCACATGAAAGCTCGATAAAGGTGAAGGAAACCTGGGGGCAGCTCTGGCCTTCGCTGAGCACTGACGTGAGCGGTACCCGGATGTGGGCAGAGAAAGGGATCAACTCCCTTGAAACCGGCCTCTACAATATTGACTTCGTAAAAGGGACTATTGCCGTCAATCCCGGAATTTTTTACAACAGCCTGAAAGATGCGCGGGAAAGTCATATCGCCTCTGTGAACGAGGAGCGAAGCATAAAGGCCGATACAACCATCCGTACTATACAGCTCTATTACAGTATGCTGTTAACAGCCGAGATAATAAAACTGCGCAGAGATTCCATCAATGCCCTTGAAGAGAACCTAAAAGCAGTGACCGCCGGTTATAAAGGCGGAGTATACACCCGGCTTGATTATTTGCGCGCGAAAGTCTCTTCTGCCAATGAAAATACGCGCCTGATCATAGCAGATAACGACTACCAGAGCACTCAGGCTGCGCTGAATAATCAAATAGGCCGTGAAATCGACGCTCCCCTGGAACCGGACGCATGGGCCATATCCGCGGATTCAGATGAGGCTGAAACTTATGCAGGCTGGTCGGAATCGTTAAAAAAAGAGCAATTCATATCAATGACGTCAAAAGCGTTGAAAAACCGGCCCGAGATACTGCAGATAAGCGCAAAAAAGGAGTCTAGCCTGGCCAGGGCCAGTGCCAGCGAATCTGTTTATCTCTGGCCTACGCTCTTTGCTTCAGGCAGCTATGGTACCAACAGGATCATAAAGAAGCCCGGTGAATCAACAGGCGACCCCCAGGTCGACGCGATAGTCGGGGAGCTTGTGAATACCTTCTCCCCTTCTGGATGGAACCGCAACTGGACAGTCACGATCGGTGCCACATATAAATGGGGAGCGCTTTCTCCCCTGGACGCATCCCGGTCAAAGGAAGAAGAGTTCCGCAGCCAGGCGCGCCAGACCGATCTGGCCCTGGAAAGATTCATCAGGGAAACGCGGATGGAAATCAAGATGGGCATACTCAAGCTTAATGCTGCGTCAAACGCCATCCTTTCACAAAGGGAGAATATCAAATCAGCAGAGGAATCTCTGCGCGTTGCCGTCATCCAGTTCAGGAACGGCCTGATAGACAACACCAAGCTCCTGGACGCCAATGTCGAGCTTGCAAGCGCTAAAAGCTTATATTACCAGTCGCTGTACGATTTTCAGACGGCAAAGGCACAGCTCAACAGGGCAATCGGCGCAGAATACTTCAGCTTCCCCGGGCAAAGTGCGGAGGCGCATTAATGTGCGGAGCGATCTATAAAATAAACCACCCCGGGGCAAGCCTTCGGCAGCACCACGGCTTATATCCTCGACGCAAGCCTTATACCGCCACGAGTGTTGAGTTGTACCATATAATAAAGAAGACACCAATAACGAGGTATTAATATGAGAAACGACACGCAGAAAAACATTCGGAGCGTGGAAAAAGAAAACATACGATGGTGGCAAACCAGCCAGGCACGCATAACCGGATTGATAGTGGGCGTTCTCGCACTGCTGGGTATCGTAATCTGGTGGTTCGCCTTCCGTCCATACGTGTCAACAGACGATGCGCGCGTTGACGCCAATATCATTAGTTTAGCGAACCAGGGAATAAGCGGCCAGATCGATAAAATATTCGTAACCGAGGGAGATAAGGTTACAGCAGGCATGGTACTGATTGAGCTTGACCATAGCACGGCAAAAGCAAAACTGGAGCAGGCTGAGGCGCGTGCGCGTTTTACTGCTCTGGAGCTTACCAGAATGCAAAACCTGGCGGCGCACCAGGGGACCAGCAGGCAGCAGGTAGACAGGATACTGGCCGATTCCGCGGTCGCTCAGGCTGAACTCAAGCTTGCCAGGATAGCTCTGTCCCGCACCTACCTGAAGAGTCCTGCGGACGGCACAGTAATCCGGAAGGTGGTGGAAGCCGGTAATATTCTGGAAACAAACCAGACTGCGGTCACTATTGCAGACCTTGACCACGCATGGATCTCGGCAAACATAGAGGAGACCAAAGTCGGCCTTGTGCATCCCGGCCAGATAGTAAGTATCTCAGTTGACGAAGGAGGATCGCTCAAAGGTAAGGTAATGGAAGTCCGCAAGGCCACAGCAGCTACCTTTGCGCTAATTCCGTCGGACAGCGCACAGGGCAATTTTATCAAACAAGTGCAGCGCATACCGATCAAGATCAGCATCGATCCGAGGCAAAAGCGCGTTCTGAGAGTGGGTCAATCAGTCGAAATAAGTATCCGCGTAAGATAAAACCGGCAGGACAGAAATGAACAATTTAGAAAGATTACAGTCAAAACCCGAAGTATACAAATGGGTTGTCATCGTAATAGTAATGATAGGGAGCCTTATGTCTGCGCTGGATATGAGCATCGTAAATGTCTCCATACCGTCTATGATGGCGGACCTGGGCGCAAATGTGGACGATATACAATGGGTGGTGACTGCCTACATGATCGCCTTCGCCACCCTCATGCCCCTCACTTCCTGGCTCAGGGACTGGATCGGCTACAAAAATCTGTATCTCATAAGTCTCCTTGTATTCACGACAGGATCGCTGATGTGCGCTGCTTCATGGAGTCTGCCTACTCTCATAGGATCCAGGGTATTCCAGGCCCTTGGAGGCGGGGCCATCGCGCCAACAGGAATGGCTATGATAACCGAGGTTTTCGAACCGCGGGAGCGCGGAAAGGCTTTGGGCGTGTGGGGTGTCGGCATTATACTCGGCCCGGCAGTAGGCCCGACGCTCGGAGGGTATCTTACACAAACATTCGGGTGGCGCTCCATTTTCATTGTTAACCTGCCAATATGTATAATCGGTATTCTCGCGGGAATGAAGGTTCTCAGGAAAGACCGCCCCCAGGAGAGCCAGCACACACCCTTCGACGTCTGGGGATTCATATTCCTTTCAACCTTCCTGATCTCATTCCTCCTTGGACTTGCCAAGGGTGAGAACAAGGGATGGACATCTTCGTATATACTGGCATGCGCCGTTATTTCATTGTTGAGCTTTATCTTCTTCATCCTGGTGGAAAGCACGGTCACCCACCAGATCATCGACCTGAGCCTGTTCAAACTCCCAATATTTTCAATCTGCTCTGCAATAGTGATCATCAGGTCCGTCGTTCTTTTCGGCAGCATTTTTCTACTGCCCATTATACTGCAGCAGCAAATGGGCTACGACGAGATCCAGAGCGGGCTTATACTGCTTCCCGGTGCGGTTTTCCTCGCTATGGTGATGCCGATAGGCGGACGCCTGGGCGACCGGATAGGACCCAGACTCCCGGCATTCATCGGCCTGGCCTGCCTCGGGGTCTATATGTTCATGTACCGGGACATCAACACAACCTGGAGTGTGCTCGATATCATCAATCCAACGCTCATAAGGGGCTTCGGTATGGGTCTGCTCATGGCCCCGATAATGGCTGCAGCCCTGAACACTGTAAGCAAGCGAAAGGCAGGAATGGCGACAGCGATCCTCAGCATACTAATGCAGGTGGGCGGATCTATCGGCATCGCCTCCCTGACTACTCTGCTTTCCAACCGTATCCACTTCCACGTTGGTGTACTGGGCACATTGGTGAATCCGGCCTCAGAAGCTTTTAGCAAGGCATATTCCGGCCTGCTGCAGCAGGCGCATACGCTCGGATATACCTATGCTCAATCCGGAATTATGGCCAGATCAATTCTTGCGCAAAACGTGTTAAATACCGCCAGCATCCGTGCCTATCAGGATGTATTTTTATTTGGAGGTATAGTTGCCTTCGTTTCGCTGCTCTTGATACTGATGCTTCCGGGGCGCGCCGCAGTTCGTGAGGCGGAGCAGAAGTCCTGAGGAAAAACCCCCAGGGAAAATCATGGAGTAATAATCATGAAGGTAACACGGAGACAGTTTTTTTAAAGTTTGCACCGGCGGATTGGGAACTTCCAGCATTGTAGCCCTCGGCTTTTCGCCATCCGGAGCACTGGCGGAAGTCCGCGAGTTTAAGCTGACAGCCAGTACAGAGACCCGCAATACATGTACGTACTGCTCGGTTAGCTGCGGACTAATCATGCACAGCATGGGCAACGGGGCAACGAATGCCGAGCCCTCGATATTCCATATAGAGGGCGACCCGGACCACCCGGTAAACCGCGGCACACTCTGCCCAAAAGGCGCAGGACTGATAAACTTTATTCACAGCCCCGACAGGCTAAAGTACCCGGAATACCGGGCACCGGGCTCCAAAGAGTGGAAGCGCATTTCCTGGGATGAGGCATTTTCGAAAGTGGCCCGGCTAATGAAAGACGACCGCGATAAGAACTTTATTGCAAAGAATTCAGCCGGCGCCACAGTAAACCGCTGGCTATCCACCGGTTTCCTGTGGCGGGGTGATAAATTACATGCTGTCGCAGAACAGGATACAGCACGAATATGTCAAAGCGTACACCAACGCCCCCTTTATCGTCCGCGAAGACTACAAATTTGACGGTGGACTCTTCTCAGGATATGACGAGGCCGGGCGCAAGTATGATAAATCAACCTGGGCATACAAGATGGGAGGTGACGGCTATGCAAAGGTTGATATGACCATGCAGCATCCACGCAGCGTGTTGCATCTGCTCAGGAAACACTATTCGCGCTACACCCCGGAAGTGGTAAGCAATATATGCGGAACCCCGAAGAAAGCATTCCTTAAAGTATGCGAGATAATCGCCACAACCTCAGTACCTGACCGCACCCTGACCTTTATGTACGCACTGGGCTGGACACAGCACTCTGTATGTTCGCAAATGATACGCACCGCTGCGATGGTACAGCTTCTGCTGGGCAACGTGGGTATGGCAGGAGGCGTCGTGAACGCCCTGCGCGGACATTCCAATATTCAGGGGCTTACAGACCTGGGCCTGCTCTCCGACCTGCTGCCGGGTTATCTTACACTTCCAAATGAAAAGGAGACCGATTATAAGGCCTATATCGGCAAGCGTGCACTCAAGCCTATGCGGCCGGGCCAGCTTTTGTACTGAAGCAATTACGCAAAGTTCCATATCAGCTTAATGAAAGCCTGGTTCGGTAAAGCAGCCAATAAAAATAATAACTGGTGCTATGACTGGCTGCCTAAGCTTGACAGGCTCTATGATGTGCTTCAGGCGTTCGAGCTGATGCACCAGGGAAAGATGAAGGGCTATTTCTGCCAGGGATTCAACCCGCTGGCCGCGTTTCCGGACAAGGCAAAGCTTATCAGGGCATTGGCTAAGCTAAAATACCTGGTCATTATCGACCCGCTGGCAACCGGAACCTCGTGCTTCTGGGAAAACAACAATAAATAATATTATTTATACGGCATAATACCGGGTCAAACAACAGGCGCATACTTTATAACCGCGCATCCTGCGACCCGTCAGGTAAGCCGTGGGACCCGAAGCGAAAGCTGGTTTACTGGAACGGCAGCAAATGGACAGGCGTGGACGTGTCCGACTTTAAGCCGGATTCCGCACCGGGCGAAGGCATGGATCCGTTCATCATGATACCCGAAGGAGTTGGCCGGCTGTTCGCTCTGGACAAGATGGCTGAACGGCCGTTCCCGGAACATTACGAGCCCTTCGAGACGCCTATTGAAACTAACCCGCTGCATCCATTTTTCGGGCTGGTGATGTGCATCTCCTTCGGCATCATGATCTTTAATTACTGGAAGCTTAATATAATGATGCCAAGGGACTGGGAATGGCTGAAACACGTACGCGAAATGGTGAACAACGACGATTCGCATATGCCCGAAGCGGGCAAGTTCAACGGCGGCCAGAAGCTTTTGTTCTGGCTGCAGGCAGGGAGCATGGCCCTGCTTCTGCTTTCGGGCATAATTACCTGGCGCGCCTATTTCTCGTTTTTATTCCCGATCGGCCTTATCAGGTTCGCATCAGTAATACAGTCTGCCGCGGCAGCGCTCATGATAGGACTTATCATTTTCCATATCTATGTCGCCATCTGGACCAAGGAGAGCATAAACGCCATGCTGTACGGCGATGTAAGGCGCACCTGGGCCAAGCAGCATCACCCGGCCTGGTTCAGGTAGATGTCGGCAGGCAAAAAATGAGCACAGGGACACGCATAGTTCCACCCGTAAATAATGAGGTCCCGTTCGGACAGATCAGGTCCATCTATCTCCCGCAGCGCGACTCTTTTGCCCGCCGTGCCAGGCGGCTGGAGCATCTTATGCAGGGCCACACGCTGGGGGACTATATAGGCTTTGCGACTCTGCTATCGCATGCACAGCAGGAGGCATTGGATCAGTTCCCCGCACATCCTCTCCCAGGTGCAGATAAGCTGGCGGCTTCCTGCGAGGAAGGCCTGCCTCTGCTGAATGCAGTATCTTACACGAGAAACCAGGCAGGGCTTAAGGTACTAAGAATGATACTTCAGAGTATGAGAGATGCAGATCTTCCGCAGGCTGCACGCGATGCGGCGGCAGCCCTGCTGCAGAAAAATGGAGCTCACCTGGAGAAGATAGCTGATAATATACTTGCCGGGAACACGGATGATGTATTGCCGCAGGAATTGCCGTTTATCGGCGCAGGCCTGCAGGTATACTGGGCACATACGGCATTATCCCTGGGAGAAGATGCATTCGGCATTACGAGAAAAAGCGGGAAATGCCCGGTATGCGGATCATACCCGGTTGCAGGCGCCATAAACACGAACGGCGCAAGAAAGGGATTGCGGTATCTTACCTGCTCGCTTTGCACCTCGGAATAGCACATGGTGCGGATCAAGTGCAGCAACTGCGAATCAACCGAAGGTATCAATTACTATACGCTTGAAGGATCGAACGAGGCAGTAAAAGCGGAGTGCTGCGATAAATGCAATTTTTACTTAAAGCTTTTTTATCTTGAAAAAGACGGGCAGATGGAACCCACGGCCGACGATCTCGCGACCCTTGCGCTGGATATGCTTATGGACCGGGAGGGCAAAACGCGGTTTGGCCCAAACCTGCTTCTTCATCCCGGGAAATCGCATTGAATGCGCTTTTGCATACCGCTAATTATTGTTCTTAACTCATCACCTACAGGCATAAGAATGATAAAATGAAAGAAGCAATACATCGTATTCATACATTTTTTTATTTTCTCTCAAAAAAAATTCAAAAACCCAGCGCAAAAAGCCTCAAAATCGCCAAAAAGTGTAAGGTCAAATTGTATATTAATATAGAGGGATAAAAATATTTTAACATATAATAGGGAACAGGCAACAGCCTGGATCAGGAAGACGGCTGTTCCCTGCACCGAAAATAAGAAGGAAAACAACGATGGCAACAGCAAAACCGAACATACTAATAAACTCCATCAGCGGCAGGATAGGCAACGTCGTCTTTTACACGCGGCACCGCGCCGCAAACGGCGCGATTACGCAGTGTGTGCGCAAACACGTCATACCGCGCAATCCCGACACAGAAGCCCAGCGCACCGTACGCCTCGCCTTCGGCGACGCCGTGCGCACATGGCAGGTCATGCCCGCAGATGAACAATACACATATACACGCAAAGCCCGCCACCTCAACATGAGCGGGTACAATCTCTATATATCGATTTATCTAAAAAAAATAATACGGATACTTGCCAATACACCGGCAGACGAACCAAAGTTAAAAGCCTCTTCCCTTACCTGGAACCTGGAACTTTCAGCCTTGAACCTTAACCCAATCCCCTCCGTTTCAAAGTCGTATATGCTCCCATACCAGTTAAACAGGCTCTATAAAGCGCAAAAATACGGTCCCGGATAACAAATCCGGCATCATAATAAAAATAAATCATCGGATAAAACAAACTGCATACTTCCCGCGCTCCAGCTTTAAAAAGAGGTACGCCCAGTTACGCAGACACAACCAAAGAATGGAATAAATGCATACTGAGTTAATGATATTAGAAATCTTCAACAGGCTAACCCACGGTTTCAACCGTGGGAATTCTTTTGATTACCATAAAAATTTTTCGTTGACTTCCCTCCTCTTTTACATAAATACTTCCGTCATTATGAAACATAAAATACTGCTCCTGTTTTTTCTTATATCAATTATAGTACCCCGGAATGTAATGGCAGAACATTTCCTGACCACTTACATTGGCCACCTTAATATGCAAGAATATCCGGTAGTATCATTTAATATGGTAGTAAGGGACTTCGAGTCCCAGGAATCCGTATGCAGGGATGACTCCAACTGCTTCCGGATCATATTCAAAGAAAACGGAAAAAAATTCGAGCCGCAATATACCAGCGTTACAGCAATACCGGATAAAAATACTAATGTTCTGTTTGTTGAATATAAATCAAAAGTCCCGGAAAATGAGAAACGCGATCTTATTGTCCGGATTGATATTAACGGCGTTCATAATTTGGACGGAGAAGAATTCACATTCAAAGATCATTTCGGCAGCATAATGTATCTCGACGATTATACTGCAAGCGGCCCTGACCTGGGACCGCAATTGCAGGCCGTTGCCGATTCCGCTTTAACAACACTGAACGCAAAATGCAACGCGTCAAATGTAAACGTCAGGGAAGAACGCGGGCTTGATAATCCCGTTATTTACAAACTTCAGAAAGGTGAAGGTGTTACGGTTCTTTCAATGGACAAATCCGAGAACAGCGATTACGGCATTTTAAAAAAGAAGATCGCTGTTAAATCCGGCAATAAAAAGACAATGCTTCATAAAGGCAAATGGGTAAAAAAACAGGAATATAATAAGGAACACTACAAAGCTTCTACTGTCATAGACGGCAAAGAAATTGCGTTCATTATAAAGAAAAACCTGGTAGACAACCTTGGCAGTTTTGCAAGGATTAAAACCGCTTCAGGTGTAACCGGATGGGCAGTTAAGAAATATTTAGACCCTGCAGCATTCACTACATTGCAATACTGGGATAAAAGAACAGCCCTCCCTGTAGAAAACGAGAGCCCGCAATACTGGGAAAGAAAGACTGTCTTCACAGGCAATGATCCTGAAGAAGACCTTGCCCACGTCCGCGTTTATAACGAGGACAATTTTATATTCATGGGAGTCGTATGGCCTGCAGAGAAAAACGGCACATTCTATACGAACATATATGAATACAATTCGGGATCAAAACAATTATACAGGATAGACACCTTCCCTGCCAATGTACACAAAAAGCCGCAAGGCATAATCAGTGATATATATTTTAATCCATATATTAAGAGGCAGTCCGATAACCTTGTCATAAATAACGGCGAGCTTAATTACTACGAAGAATCCGCGGATTCCGGCATATTGATCAACAAGAAATACAAACTCGGAAGCAGAAAAACACCGGTTGTTATATCTAAAAAACAGGTTGAATCCGGGTATTATGCTGACAGATCCTACGGCGAAGCTTCCGACTCTCCCGACGGTAAACTAAAAGCCTATAACAGCACATACGATATCAGCATAAAGACAAACACTCAGCAGCCTGAAACAATCATTCAAAGTATTGAGGAGCCGTTGAAAGCCGTAGCCACTGATCCTGTAAAAGGTGGATACCTGCCTATAGGTAATGTATTTGTAAAGCATGAACTCAGGGATTTGTTGATCGGCACCATCTGCTGGAGTAATGACAGCGCTTATTTATATTTCGACAACAGCGGCATTGATTACAGGTGCATCTGGGAGATCAATCTCAAGACCAAAGAAATTACCAAGATCATCCCGGAACATAACGCACTGCACCCTTTCTGCTTCATAAAAAACGGAAAGCCGCATATTGCGTATACCGAGTATAACAAGATCAAAATAGCTTATAAAAAATAAAAGCTATTATAGTTTGTTAAGGTACCCAAACATCAGACCTCTCTCTTTCACTGAAAAACAATAAACAGCAGCCGGCTAGCCCACGGTTTCAACCGTGGGTTGTCTCTCACAACTTCTCATATATATTTCTTTCCTCATCATCAAACGCCGGAAACGAACCTGAAAGAACGGGATAATCTTTCACCAGTTTTTCAATCTCCTTTTTCAGTTTCCTTGCTTTTTCAACCTTACCGGATTTGGCATACAGAATCACTGCCTGAATCTTTATCGATACCTGCGTTGAAACCAGGTACATTTCATCATGATCTTCGGTCTGCGGATCAAGCTTTCTTGACATGCCTGTTTCAAACAATCTGAGCGCCAGGCTGTTAAAAGGCTTTTCTCCGAATAAATATGTATCTGTTGTTAAATAAATCCCGCAATCATATATCCTGTGCAGATCCTTTCCTGCAAACTTTACAAGTTCCTTTTCGAATTCATCTCCAAGGTCTTTTCTTATCTGGTGAAAAATAAACGCCTGGTTTTCCCGGGTGCTTGCCCAGCCGTGTCTTGTCTGTATACAAACCAGGAAAGGAAAAAACGGGTTATCGGCATTATACAATGCTTCAAACTCTTCAAGCTCAGGTATCTGTATGTTATTATCCGCTGCCTTGATGTATAAATATGTATTTAAAAGAGATACCATGGCGCTAACGGCAAAAGTCATTTCATGCTGTCCCGATACCTGCATTTTCAAATCCCCGGCTATATATGAACCCAGCAGGTAATGCTGCCATTTTATATTTTTAACATCGTCTATCCAGCGCAAATTATACCTGAAACCGTCAATATACCGTTTATCGGCATTGGCTACAAATGCATATATTTCCGAGTAGTATTCGGAGGATAACAAGGAAGCGGGATTTCTCATTATAAGATCAGCGGCTTTGAGGATATCAGCGTATTTTTCTTCGCTGCGGATACTCAGCTCTTCATTCGCCATTTTTTCAATAGTATTCAATTTTTTATTATCAGGATACTTGTTCCGTGCAATCTTAACGAACTTTACTGTATTTGTCCAGTCCGTAAAAACAGATAAACAATCCGCCATCATTAATGCCGCGTCATACATACGCTCATTGTTTTCCCCTGAATATAAATGATATGCTTTCTCAAGAAAAGGAAAGCTTACAGTATAGGACTTATCCGAATAATAAATTTCTCCCAGCAGATAATATATATCAGGATCATCAGTATTTGTACCTGCCGCTTTTTCCAGATAATTAACAGCTTCATTTTTCTTATCCAGCTCCCGGTATACTATTGCTGAATTTTTTAATGCATCAATATTAACAGGCGATATAATCAGAATTTTCCCGTACCATTCAAGCGCTTTATCATAATTACCGAGTTTCCTGTTTGCCAGTCCAAGGTTCATCATAGCGTCAATATAGTTTTTATCAATTTCAATCGCTTTTTGTAACTCCCCTATCGCAGCTTCATATTTTTCTTCAGAAATAAATTTAACTGCTTTATTGTTATAACATATAAGGTCACCTGCCAGGCATTCAGCATCAGCAATATCAGGGCTTCCGGATTTTTGTCCCATTGTCGCACAGTTTAGAACCGGCAGACAGATAATCAGCATAGATAAAATAATTTTGTTCATTTTGTTTCCTTTTGTGTCCTTGTTTAATATCTCCGGGATTCATCATCGTATATACAGTGAAAAAATAATAACCGGTATAAATAAGGCGGCATAAACGAAAAAAAGTCCGTCTGTATCCTGACGGACAAGACTTGAGTCTAATATTTATATCATTATTTATTAATCACTATCTTTTAAGTCAATAGAAATATGGATTGGATCAGGACGAACAATACAAAGAACACATGCGTAAAAAGGATAAAGTCTGCTGCCAGCCGAAAAAGGATACCGTATCCCATATAGCCCTCTAACTTATAATGATATTCTTCTCCGTATGCTTAATAAATATTTTTGATTTTTTCGTTAACGTCAAACTTTAAATGTTCCTTTTTCAAATACTTCGATCCTATCACCTGATATACTGATGTTAGGAGCATGCAGAGGCAGGTTGCCCCGCTTAAACCAGGCGGCTCTTTCTATTTCCGCTTCATTTATTTTTAAAGGCTGCCTATCATCTGCTTCAGCAAAATATTCCACCATTGATGATCCTGAGAACGGCCGGGAATGACTTTTGTAATTCCTGATATTTCTTATACTGATGCCGATCTCTTCTTTTACTTCTTTGATTACTGCCTCTTCAAGTGATTGCCCGTAATCCACATAGCCTGCAATAAATGTATAAAAATCGATTCTTAGGAATTTTACTAAAATAAGAAGGAACAGGAATGTTTAAATATTCTCCCGATTTTTTTTATAAAATCGTATTCTCCCTGTAACAAAGGATATAATCATTTTCCTTTATTTTAATATGATTACAAAATGTATTCTTAAAAATATGCGGAGTTATTTTATTTATTATTTCTTTAAAATTATGAGATTAATACTCAAAATGCAATTATGAATACCTGAATTCGGTGTTTTTATAAAATAGATTATATTCAGGAATCCATTTATAAAAGAATTTATTGAAATTATTATTTCTAAAAGTAATAATTAAATAATATTTCTCATTATGGCCGTTTATTAGCAGTTTCGATTTCCTTTGCCAGTTTCGCTCCGAGCTCTTTCATATGCTTTTCGTGTGCCTCCGCGCCCCAGTGATATTGCGGAAGATCAATTACATTTTCCTTTTCCATTGATTCGAGATTATCCAAAATTACCGGAATCAATTCATAAGGGATCGAGATAAACAACAAGCCTTCTTCAAATAATTTTCTGGCTTTCATCCCGTGATGTAATCCTGAAATGAGAATATTCATTTTACTGGTAAAGTAAGGATAAGCATATAAATATTCACATCCCACGACAGTTGTTCCTTTTGCTTCCCACGGCGCGCCGTTGCGATATCCATGCGCGCGCATAATGATTTCCGCCTGTTCCGGCTTTGCAGTAACAATCATTAAATCGGGATTGAAGGTGATTTCGTTTATGCGCGCGTACCAGGTGTAAGGTGCACTTTCGGAAGCAAATTTATACATATTGGTATAAATTTTTCTATTCGCTCGCGGATCTTCATATACGCCGAGTTTCGGGCCGATTAATCCACATTCGTAAACAGGATCCTCTTTCAGTTGTCCCAAAATATAAGGACCCACTTTGCATCCGTGTTCTTCGACGGTTGAATAAAATCCACCGTTTTCCTGCGCTTCTTTCAGCATTGCGCAAAATGCAAGTTTCTTTTGAAGCCGCGGAAGATCCGAAGGTTTCATCAGGGAAAATTTGACTCCCACGACAGGATATGTGAGTCCTATTTTGTTCAATATAGAAAAATCATAATTAATCATTGATGCTCCTTTCATAGCTATTAAGATTGAGAATAATCGTAAGCAAAAGCTTACATTTTTAAAACTTAAATAACCTTTATATCTTTTAATTAAATATTATTTTAGAGATTAATTTACAAAATCTTTAAAGATAATGCTTATCCCCTCTGTTTTTAAAACAGATATGTTACTATTAATATGATACAAAACCCGGGAGAAATGTAACAATATCAGGAAATATCGTTAAAAATATTGCCACGACTACAAGAGCTAATACAAAAGGCAAAACTCCTTTAAATATTGTTTCAAGGGGTACATCAGTTGCGATCCCCTTTATTACATAAACATTTATTCCAACCGGCGGTGTTATAGCACCCATTTCAACGATCAAAGTTATAATAATACCAAACCAGATCGGGTCATAGCCAAGTGCTATAACTGTCGGAAGCAAAATAGGTACTGTTAACATTATCATTGCCATACCATCCATGAAACAACCGCCAATAAGATGAATTAAAATGATTATAACTATGATCATCTCTTTTGGTAATGCAATCGTTCCAATCCAGTTGGATAAAACAAATGGTATTTTTGTAACTGCTATGAAGCGGCCGAAAAGAGTTGCGCCAAAAAGAATAAACATGACCATACAGGTTATCAATAATGTATCTTTTGCAGCATCAACTATTGCCTGCCATGAAACTTCCCTGCGCACAAGGCCTATTAATAATACTGCCGCAGTTCCGGCTCCTCCTGCCTGTATTGCGCTGAACCATCCGGTCATCAATCCTCCGAGAACAAGAGCAAAAAGAACCAAAATTTCTATGAGAACCGGAAATGTTTTGAGCTTGTCAATAAATGTGGTTGATTCTCCCGATGGCCCGAGTGACGGATTAATACTACACATTGTATGTACTGTAATAATAAATGCAATAGCTAAAATGATCCCCGGAACTACACCTGCAATAAATAATTTTCCTATGGATTGTTCAGTAATTATACCATAAATAATCAACACAGCACTTGGAGGAATAAGAACTCCTAAAGTCCCCGCAGAAGCGATAGAGCCTGTAGCAAGAGAATCCGCATATTTATATCTCTTCATTTGCGGAAGCGCAACATTTCCCATTGCCGCAGCAGTAGCATTTGTCGATCCGCAAATAGCAGCAAAACCAGCGCTTCCGAGAATTGATGCAATTGCCAATCCTCCTTTCATGCTCCCGAGTATAACATAACTTGAATCAAATATACGTTTGCTCATATTAATTCTGTATGCCAGGCATCCCATTAGAACAAACATCGGAACTACGGTAAAACTATATGATGAAAGTACATCGGTAAAATCCATGCTTACCATCTCTAATCCGGCACTTAATGATACTACATAACTGAAACCTAAAAAACCCATGATGCCCATGGCAAAAGCCACGGGCACACGTATAATAAAAAGAACCAAAAGAATTATTATCCCCATTATACCTGCAGTAATTGGTGTCATAATTGTTTTACCTAACCTCCTTTATGTCACGATATGCGATGAAAGCATAGAGTAATACAGCCGGTATACAGGCAATGCCCATGCCAAAGACAAAAGGTGCTACAGGTATATGAGCTGTTAGAGTAGCTTCTCCTACATCTTGGAGACGGCATGCATAGACAAAACTTCTCCAGGCTACCAGGGCAAAAAAGCACATAGAAAGACAACTACTTATAAAATTGCATGTCTTCCTTAACATTACAGGCATTCTTGATACAATGAATTCCACTTCTATATGACGCTTTGCAATTATTGTCTGAGAAAGGGCGAATGCAGTTACAACAGTAGCTAAAACGGACATTATATCAACTGTCTGCACAATAGGTTTGTTAAATAATTTTGATGATAAAATATCTACAGTAATGCTGGCAAACATTAGTAGTAATGCGACTACTGCAATCCAATTTAAATAAAATCCAACCCTCTCCATAAATAAATCTCTTTTTGTCTTTTCCTGCTTTTTGTTAACGGTATCCATATGAATTCTTACCTTTATTTATTCAGCAAATTTTCCTGTACCCATTTAACTGCTATTTTATCTGAAGGCTGTTTTCTTATATGATACTTTACACGCTCATTGAAATATTTGACATATTCCTTCATAGGAAGGCCCATTTTTTCCTTATCAGCAATGTACTTTGCCACAACAGATCTGGCAGGCCTTTCCCATTCCTCTTTCTGGCTCTTGGGTATTATAATAACTTTTCTGTCCTTTGACAGACCTTTGAAATAATCCAATCCAACTTTATCATAATACATCCATACGTAAGCATGATTTCTCGTATATTCTTTGCTAACCTCTGTAAATACTTTCTGGATATCGGCCGGAAGAGATTCCCATTTTTTCTTGTTCATAGCAACAAACTGACAACTTGAAGTAGAAACAGGCGGAACAGTAAGGTATTTTACCGGCTCACCAAGCTTGAATCCCATTAAAGTCTCAGGAACAGCAAAGTTACCGTCTACGATCCCTTTTGACAGAGCCTCATAAGCTTCGGACATAGGCATAGCTCTTGGCACAGCATCCCATGCTTTTACTAATTCTACAGTTGACCCGCTTGTCCTGAGTTTAAGCCCTTTAAGGTCAGCCGGTTTTCTTATTGGCTTATATTTAGAAGTTAGGACATTTCTGCCAGGTCCGTGCAGGAACAGAATATGAACATCTTTATACTCCTCAAAGTCAAATCTTTTAAAAAGGTCGTTGTACGTATAAGTTGTTACCCATGAACTGGGAATCTCAGACGGCATTTCAAATATTTCGCTCAGAGGAAAACGGGCTGCAACATAGAGAGGGCATGACATGCCTATATCTGCTATGCCCATCGTTACAGCATCATACGTTTTTGCAGGAGCAGTAAGAGTACCGACAGGGAAAACAGTAATCTCCACCCTCCCATTAGTTCTCTTCTTTATTTCATCGGCAAATTTCTGGTTAAGTACTGTGTGGAGATGAGTCTGTGGGAAAATTGTTGTCAGGTTAAGCTGAATCTTATCTGCAGCGGATGAAATCTTAAAAAAAGAAAGAGTAATAATACAAACCGAAATCGTAAAACCTAAAAAACTCACTAATTTTTTGAAGTTCATACAAATCTCCTTTTATATTTGAAATCTAATATAAATTATTTTTTAAAATTATTTTTTATAATACTATCACCTCCTTATTAAATCAAAACGGGACCTTTGTCCGCGTTAATGGTAACATTATCATTAGACTTGAAAATTTGAGTTGAATTAAATGACCTTTTTCCATGATAACAACTGTTACGGATTGTTTTTCCTGCATCATGACAATTCCTCACAGTTTGGAGTATTTACATTCTATTCAATATGTATTGATGATATTTTCCATACTCGATGTCTTCTTAAACATCTTGTAAGTCTAATTTGATCTCTAAAAATATTTATCGAATGAGCGTTTTTAGTATTAGAATTATATTTTTAAATTCAGCGCATAAACCCCGATAAATATTGCATTTTGCTTTTAACTTCTTTTAAATGCGCTTTCATGAGAAACTTAAGTCCTTTCAGATCTTTTTTATCAATCAACTCCAGCATCTTTTTATGCTGAGACAGAGAACTAACCGCAGTGCCAGGAACGCCGAATGCAATTCCCCTGAACCATTGAAATTTATCTAAAAGCGGCGAGATGATTTCAAGGAAAACATCTGATTTTGCTGCTTTATAAAGTATTTCATGAAATTCAGTCTCACACCTGATGATTTCAGGAATGTTATTATTTTTAACAATAGACTCTCCTGCTTTCACGTTTGCATGCAAACTTTTAATTTCTTCATCAGTAATATTTTGCATAACAAAAGAAAGTACAATATCTTCTAATGACTCTCTTACAATAAAATATTCATTAAGCTCTTTCATCGTAAAACGACGCACAATGAATCCCATACTATTATTGCATTCAACTAATTTTTCATGCTCAAGCATGAGTAGGGCTTCTCGAATAGGTGTTCTGCTTATTTTTAAAGATTTGGTAAGTTCAACCTCGGAAATCTTTTCCCCGGGTTTAAGATAAAGATTGATTATGTTTTCCTTAATCAGCTTATATGCTTTTTGCCTTAAGGTCATTGTTTTGCTGTCTATCATATTAAAAGATATATTTAATGATATACTTATAAATATACTATTATTATATTTAATATTTTCTTGTCAAGATATTCTTTATAAAAAATCCCTATATCCGATTAAAGCAGCATTATTGATTTATAGATCATGCTTTTTTCAACAGACTGTGCGGTTATAAAAATTTATCGAATGAAAGAGAAAAAAAATTAATAATACGGATTTCACGGGGGTGTAAAAAAAGGAAAACTCGTAAAAGAAAAATTATCCGTAAATAATGTGCTGCTTATTAGGTTCTGACTGACAACGTCTAAGCGAACCATCCTTACGATTTAATAAAAAACAAGGGAAATTGAATTGACTTTTGGTAAATCCTGATTTTTGTTATCTCTATTGCTTTTTCACGAACAATGATAACCATTGAAAAAGGAAATCTGCAAATTCAAATTCAGGATTCTCCATACCCAGCCAATTAAGATCATAAAACCCGCAAAGAAATGGAGGAAGTTTTATCAATTCTATTCATAAAAAAGGAAGAAAAGCCAGATGAAAAAGGTTGATTTTGAAGCCCATTTCGTAACAGAAGAATGGATTGAAGCTCTTTATAAAAATAACGGCTTCCCCAGATTTGTAGATGAAGAAGACAAAAAACGACGACTATATTATCACCCTGACGCCTGCGAGCCTTTTGGAGACACTCTGTTAAACAGGCTGCGCAATATCGGGGAAAGCAGAATAGCAGACATGGACACGGCAGAGGTGGATATCCAGGTGCTGTCACTGACCTCACCGGGCGTTGAACACCTGGATCCTAAGGTTGGCACCGGCATCGCAAAGCGGGCCAATGATGCCCTGGCCGAAGTGATCCGCAAATATCCTGATCGTTTCATGGGGTTCGCATCCGTTGCCGCTAAAGATCCGGATGAAGCTGCCAGGGAGCTTGAACGTGCAGTCAAAGAACTCGGACTAAAAGGCTGGAAGACCCATTCCAATTATGGTGACTCCTATCTCGACGAGAAAAAATACTGGCCCCTGCTGGCTAAGGCCGAGGAACTTGACATCCCGATATTTCTTCATCCCGCTTCGCCCATGATACCTCAGCTCAGAACCTATGGTTTCGCGTTAGGAGGAGCCGGCTTTGGATTCGGCATTGAAACTTCTATGGTGATGATGCGGTTGATCCTGAGCGGCGCTCTGGACGCTTTCCCTGGCCTGAAGATCATTCTCGGACACTTAGGTGAAGCCCTTCCGTTTGTATTAGAGCGTGTCGACTTTGCCTATGTGCGTCCTCATTTAAAGGCTGACACCAGAGTAGTCCCTCCGATAAAGAAAAATCCGAGCGAATACCTGAGGAATAACATGTTTATGGCAACCAGCGGGAATTATCTGCCTGCCGCTTTTACGTGCGCTCAGGAAGCTCTGGGTATTGATAAGATCATCTTTGGTTCGGATTATCCTTATGAAGAATCAACTGAATGCATCAGATTCCTCGAAGGCCTGTCCCTTTCCGATGAAGAAAGGACTAAAGTCTATAATAAGAATGCGGCTCAATTGAGAAAGTCGGGATTTTAAGTTACAGATGATGAGCACATGATCTGTCCGCACTCACCGGATGATCGTAATACAAATCACTTAGCAGACATTCCTTTACAGGGCATGGTGTCGCCATCTGACAAAATAAGCGGTGGCAAGGCTTAGCAATTCTGACATAGAAAAAAAATAAAATGATGAAAAAATTACAATGCGGATTTTAAGTATCAAACCTTGCCATCCGACTCTATTTTTTTTTAAATTTGTTATTTTTATTTTGAATTGATTGCTGCAGAATTAAATCGTACAAGCTTATTCCAATCAATTTCCCCATTTGCTTTGCAGAAATCATTTGCAAATTCTTTTGTAAATTTATTGATCATTTGGGAATACGACTCTATGAATTCATCATTTCTTTCTCTTGCTTTGTGTCCAAGTGGTTCAATTATTTCGGTAAATAACTCGCTATCTCTGGAAATAAATTCCCACAATTGCTGACCGCAAAATTTAAAATAATCTCCTTTATCAGGATTTTTTTCCCTTCCATAACAACATCCATTTACTGCTATTATTTTTAATTGCGAGTTACTCGTCCTTAAAGTTTTCTTTGCAGTTTTAAAGTCTGAAACCATTTTTGCAATCTGTGAACTATTGCCCCAATTTGGGCCTGATTTTATGGTCACAATATATCTGGTTCCATCATCATCAAATTCAAGATCAATACCCGTTATTCCGGATTTATATCCATTATAAACCTTACCGTTTATGAAAATAGCGAGTCCTTCAAGCCAATCACCAAAAATACCTTCCTCGCTTGAAGAGATATGTGCATCAACCAAACTTTTTATAATTTGTTCTGCTGTAA
>CAZVYR010000026.1:0-21403 GCA_964631555.1 uncultured Leptospirales bacterium | reverse complement strand
TTAACATTGTACATGAACGGAGAAATACGAGAAGCATTAAATGGGATATGCTTAAAGTATTGTTCGGCAGTGACGATGTAATTCCAATGTGGATCGCAGACATGGATTTCCCTGCAGCAGAACCAATTGTCGAAGCCCTTAAAAAAAGAGCAGAGTACCCCTTCTACGGCTATTCATATCCGGACAATGAAGTAACCGAAGCGGTTGTACAGAGGATGAAACAGAAATTTAACTGGGAAATTAATCCCGAATGGATTGTCTTTACTCCGGGCGTAGTGCCTGCCCTTAATGTTGCTGTAAGGTCATTAACACATCCAGGTGATGAGATTATAATTCAGCAGCCTGTATACTATCCGTTTTTTCCTGCTGTTAATTTCAGCGGATGTAAAATAAAAAATAACAGGCTGAAGCTGACAGACGGACTTTATGAAATGGATATCAGCGATCTTGTTATGCAGTTCTCTTCAGGCGAAGGCATGATGCCTGTATCTGGACGGGTAAAAGCAGCAATACTCTGCAATCCGCACAATCCCATAGGCCGGGTCTGGACCAGAGAAGAACTTATAAAGTTCGGTGAGATTATTTTAAAAAATGACGCAGTTGTTATTTCGGATGAAATTCATTGTGAAGTATTATTTAAAGGGTATACTCATACTCCTTTCGCATCAATATCAGAAGAATTCGAGCAAAACAGTATTGTATGCATGGCCCCGAGCAAGACATTTAATCTTGCAGGCCTTGAGACCTCAGTGATCATTATTCCTGATAAAAAGCTTCGCGGAAATTTTAAAAATATTAAAGACGGTATTCAGCCCGGCCCGAATCTTTTCGGATATACAGCTATTGAAGCAGCGTTTAGGTACGGGGATGAGTGGCTTGAACAGGTACTGGATTACCTGCAGGGAAATCTCGAATTTATGACAGATTTTATTAAAACACGAATCCCAGGACTGAAACTGATTGAACCCCAGGCCACTTATCTGGTCTGGCTCGACTGCAGGGAACTGGGGCTTGATGATAGAGAATTAAAAATGTTCATGGCTGAAAAAGCAAAAATCGGAATTGATTACGGATATCTTTTCGGAGAAGAAGGCAGCGGATTTGTACGAATCAATATCGCATGTCCGAGATCATTACTGAATGAAGCTCTTAAGAGAATTGAGGCAGCAGTAAAAAACCTTGACTTTTAAATTCAATTTCCCGCGCACTTATTTTAAATATTCATAAATAATCCTTGTCGAATACACCAGTATTTTTATATACTTACATATAGGACAATTTATGGCTTTTGAATAAAAACCGGGTTCTATATTAAAAATTTTTTACGAATAAGACAGGTAAACAATATGTCACAACCGCTTTACGACAAACCAAATGAATGGGAAGAACTATCAAACGTAATTTCCGAGAACAATGCCAAACAAAACGCTGATACACTGGGTGCGAAACCCGGCACACCCGGCAAAGAATCAATTCTGACGTTTAATATCAAACCTGAAGAACTGGAGAGTTACTTAAATAAATATATAATCAGCCAGGAAGAAGCTGTTGAAATCATCGCTACAAAAGTATGCACTCATTTTAACAGAATGGAAGTCGAAAAAAAGATTTCCGAAGATGAGAAAATAGTAGGCAATATAAAGAGCAACATGCTTCTAATAGGCCCAACCGGTGTTGGGAAAACATACATAATAAAACTGATCGCCAAAAAACTGGGTGTCCCCTTTGTCAAGGCTGATGCAACCAAATTCAGCGAAACAGGATATGTGGGAGGAGATGTTGAAGACCTCGTAAGAGAACTCGTTCATGAATCAGACGGCGATATTACAAGAGCTGAATACGGGATAATCTACCTTGATGAAATAGACAAGATCGCCTCTTCAGGTAACATGTACGGCCCTGACGTATCAAGAACCGGCGTACAAAGAAATCTGTTAAAACTCATGGAAGAAGCTGAAGTTGATCTTAAAACCCCGCACGATCTTGCTTCTCAGGTAGAAGCGGCAATGGAAGCTCAAAAAACCGGAAAGGTAACCAGGAAAAAGATCAACACGAGAAACATCCTGTTTATCGTGTCAGGCGCTTTTAACTCACTTGATGAAATAATCAAAAAGCGATTAAACATGCACGCAATCGGGTTTGACAAAGTCCAAAATTCAAGGAAAGAAAAACAAAATACGCTGAAAGAAGTAAAAACCGAAGACCTTATAAAATACGGCTTTGAATCCGAATTCATAGGAAGGCTGCCGGTTACCGTACTGCTAAACGAACTCGACGAAAATGGATTATACAAGATACTGAAAAATAAATTCAGCAGTGTTGTACTCGGTAAAAAACTCGACTTCAAAGCCTACGGGATAGATCTGGACTTTACTGATGAAGCTTTAAAAATACTCGCTAAAAGAGCTTACGAGGAAAGAACAGGTGCCAGAGGCTTGTTGAGCGTTTTTGAAAATACTCTTATTAAATTTGAAAAGACCCTGCCGTCAACAAATATTACAGAACTTATGGTTAATAAAGATGTTGTTGAAAACCCGGCGAAGGAACTGCAAAAAATCCTGCTTATGAATATTGAGGATGATATTAAAAAATTCCAGAAGGACTTTTTATTAAAGCACGGCATCTTTCTTGAGTTTAAAGACGACGCAATAAACGCTATCAAAGAAATTGCTTTTCAACAGAATAAAAGCATTAAGCAGATATGTGAGGATTATTTTCATGATTATCATTTCGGTATTAAACTAATGGAGAAAGATACTTTCACAATAAACGCTGAAGCTGTAAAAAATCCTTCAGACTATTTAAATAATTTTATTCGCAATAATTACAAAAAGTCTTCGCCGGCGAATAATGACAAGGATGCGGAAAACCAACAGGCAGGCAATCAATAATATTAAGTTTTGGAAGGTTCTTCAGATGCTGTATTAATATGAATTCCATGGCTTTCAATCTTTTTTGCTAAGAGGTTTTTTGATATCTTAAGCCTTTTGGCAATCTCATTCAAATTGCCCTTATTCTGTCGAATAGATTCAACGAGAACTGATCTTTCCACTGATTGAATTATCTCATTCAGTGGCATAGTATTAACATCAATTCCGGGGAAAACAGATACGGAAGTTTCATTCAGGCCTGAGTCTACAAACATTAAATAACCGACATCCTTGCCATCAGATACAAGAGGTATCCTTTCGTATGCAATGTTCATGGTTTTATTTAAAAAATAAATATCTTTTTTATTTTTATAATAAAACTCATTCTGATCAGGATCAGCAAAAGATTTTTCAACAAAACCTGTATTAACTTCTTTTCCGGTACGGTCAGTAAAAACATCTTCAAAAAGACTGTTATAAAAAATAGTTTTGCCTTTCTGGTTTACCGCATATAATGCCCGGGGAATATGTTCCAGCACCAGGTATATCATCCATTCCAGCACCTGGTCTTCTTTTTGTTTCTGGACCTCTCCCTGGTCTGTTTTCCCTTTCGCCTTTTCACAGGCAGCAAAAAGATCAAGCCTTGACCAGGTCCCGAATACTTCACCGAATAAATTAATAACAACAAACTCTTTTATATTACCCGCAAAAGGAAGCAGTTCATCAAGCGTCATCTTTTTAGCGATCTTCATTATAAATTCATCGATCTTTTGCTTCCCCACTCTTTCAAGATCGCTGAGTTCGGAAATCACCTTATCCTTTAAAAGTATACCAAAAAGAGTTCCGCGCTTGGACACAACAGGAAGCATAGGTACATCATTAGTATAAAAAAGCCTTACTATCTCCTCCGGCCCTTTCTTTTCAGTATTATAAGGATTCTCTTCAAATTCCAGATAGTCCTTTTTCGATGTCATTTATAACCCCAGTACATCAGACATATCATATAACCCGGGTTCCCTGGATACAAGGTACTCCAATGCAGCAACTGCACCACGTGCAAAAATATTCCTGCTCGAGGCTTTATGAGTAAGTTCGATACGCTCACCCAATCCTGCAAAAAAAACAGTATGTTCCCCAACAATATCTCCCCCCCGGAGCACTTGAACACCGATCTCTTTCCTTGAACGTTTGACCTTGATGCCGGTCCTGTCATATATTAAATTGCTTTTTTTTAAACCCGGAACAGCATTCTTTATAATGTCCAGAATTTTCTTTGCCGTACCAGATGGAGCATCTATTTTATCCCTGTGATGAGCTTCAAATACTTCAATATCAAAATCATCACCTAATGCCTTTGAGGAAAGTTCAACCAGCTTGAATAATAAATTTACACCGATTGACATATTGGGAGAGAAGAGGAGCGGTATATAATTGGATGTCCCAATAATTTTTTTTTTCTCCTTATCAGTGAAGCCTGTCGTGCCGATCACAAGAGGTTTTTTAATCTCCTTCATGACATCAATAAGTTTGAGAGAAGCTTTCGGATTGGAAAAATCAATAAATCCATCTATATTTGCAATATTGCTATTATTTATTGGATTTATAGTAACATTGAGATCTTTCTTTAATAAAACGGAACCGGCATCAGATCCAATATAAGGATACGACTCTATCTCGAATGCAGCGCCAAGAGAATGACCTTTCTCCAGCAGAACATTTAAAATCGCTGCTCCCATTCTGCCGCCAATTCCGCAAACCCCGACTCTTATCATACTTTTAACCCATAGTCGATCAGACTCTTTTTTAAGATTGCTTTATTTTCTTCCGAAAGCGCGACAAGCGGAAGTCTTACATGAGAGGAACAATATCCCAGCATTTCCATTGCTGACTTAACCGGTATGGGATTCGTTTCCAGGAACATTGATCTCATTAAAGGTAATATTTTATAAAAAGCCTGCCTGGATTCATTATATTTCCCCTTGTTAAATAATGTAACTATTTTTTTTACATCAGAAGGCAGAATATTTGAGACAACCGATATTATCCCTTTGCCTCCAATAGCAAGCACAGGAAGCAGCATATTGTCATCCCCTGAAAGCAATTTTAACCTGTCACCACAGAGCTCAATAACTCTCATCATCTGCGTGATATCTCCTGAAGCCTCTTTAATTGCCATTACATTATCAACTCTGTTTATAAGCTCATAAACATTCTCAGGAAGAAAATTTACACCTGTTCTGCTGGGAATATTATATAAAATGATCGGGATTGAAACGGACCTTGCAATACTTTCAAAGTGAGCTATAAGCCCCTTTTGAGTGGGTTTATTATAATAAGGATTAACAAGCATTGCACCATCCACACCATACTCTTCTGCAACTTTTGTCAGATGAATTGCTTCCTCTGTTGAATTAGCACCTGTACCTGCAACCACCTTTATTCTTTTATCAACAAGCTTAACCACTTTTTCGAGAAAATTCTCATGTTCCGCGAATGAAATTGTAGGTGATTCTCCTGTTGTCCCCATTGGTACAATACCATCAACTCCTCCACGAATCTGCATTTCAATGATATTCTCCAAAGCATTGAAATCAATCTTCCCGTTAATAAACGGCGTTACAAGCGCAGTATAAACACCTTCGAACATATAAATACCCTGTTGTAAGAATTATAAAATTACTTAAATTCAGCGATTATTTAGCCGGTTCAACAATATTGTTGAGTTTTTCTCTAAAAAAATCTTTATCAAAAATATTGTCTTTAAAATCCTCTTCAAACAAATACAGCAACAAAAAGCGTTCAGCCTTAACAAAACTTATATTGGCTGGATAACCATATACTTTTATAAAATTATCTCCTGTTGTAATATAAAGCTTTATCTTATCACCCTTTTTAAGGGATTTACCCTGACGACTGGTCTCCCCTATGTTCTCTTTTAGTATATAACTAATTCTTTCAAGTTCCTTGAGATCCGACACATCATCTTTTTTTAAAAAAGTCGCACACGAAGCGAGCAATAAAATTGTAATAACAAAAAAAATGTTAATCCTTCTCACGCCGATTTCCTTATTAATTTTGTTAACTAAGATAAACAACATTAATGTAAGTATTAAAGATTCAATTAAATGTATATCCAATTGTTAATTGCAATATAATTAATTATAAAGAATAAATAAGAACAAGTAGCAGATGTCAAGAAATTATTATCACATAGCTTTTATTATAATTAACAGAAAATCCATTCAGAACAAACGGATAAATAATCTTATAAATATTGTAACTTAGGGGTAATAATCTCAATCAATAATGCATATCATTTCCAGATATGATGAGTCAATTATGTTCTTATTATAAAAATAAGAAAAAATATTAATATTACATATACAAATAATATTTTCATTAAAAAAATGTATAAATACAATAAACGGATTCCCTTGAAAATATTAAATTTTCTTGTTGACATAATATTAACCTGTTGTAGTGCACTACTAATACCTATACATGCCCAGGTGGTGGAATTTGGTAGACACGCATGGTTGAGGGCCATGTGGGAATTTTCCTATGCGGGTTCAAGTCCCGCCCTGGGCACAGTATAAGTGAAAAAATGCTGAACGGATAACTACATATATTCAACGGTCTTGTAGTCTATAATTCCCCTGAGGTCAAATTTTTAATTTATATTTATTTTAAGAAAAGAATTAATAATATCTTTTCATCAATTTTCCCAGCTTCTGTTATAATAATTATACAATAAGGACCAGATATGAAAAAAAAAACCAGCATAGCCTTATTCCTCGTATCTATTATTACCCAATTTTCCTGTTCAAATTATTTGATTAAAGATAATGAACTTCTGTCGAAATTAAGTAAGGCCGGTATTATTTTTAGAATTTCCAAAAGCAGTAAAATTTCAAAAGATGAGATAATTAAGAACACTCAATACTGGTTGAGCAACTACAGGAAAGAAAAAGATATTACTATTATTACGGAGACAAGCGAATCAATTGGTTATTTTAAATATCCCCACGAAAGATTTTTTCAACTATCGAATGAAAACAATTTTTTAAAATATAAATCAATAGGCGTTCTAAATCTATATCTTCAAAATAACAGGAAAGAGTTATTGAATATCTTATCCACAAATAATCTGGACAGTCTTATAATTTTCGAAATTTATAGCATAATCTCCACTGAAATGCAATTTTTTGATTATGATACTGTATTGGCGGTAGTTGATTCCAATCTTAATATAGCTTATCTTGACAGTCAAACATCCCATATTGATTCGGAAAGTTCTAATTTAGAAGAATTAAAAAATCAAACAATGGATAAAATCAATCAAAACCTTATCGAAGATTTACAAGAACTCGATTTCCTGAGTAAAAGAATAGAAATAAGCAGCAATAATTTAATATCTAAAAAAGAACAAAATCCCTCTTTGGATAGTTTAAATAAAAAGAATAATTAATAATTGAAATATAGAGAATTTAGAAAAGAGAGGATACAGAATATCAGGAATGACACAAAAAAAGATGATTAAATAAAAGAAATAACAATATATTAATTACCCAATTTAAGAGAATATTTTATTTTTTAAAATTGATTTTTTTATAACCTGCCAAATCTTTTTTCAGGTGGAGACGGCGGGAGTCGAACCCGCGTCCTGCAAAATATCCATATAGCTTCTACGTGTTTATCCCTTTCATTATTTAAGGTTTCTGCCAGGAAAGGGCACTGACTGGAAACCCGGCGTTCCTTAATGTTTCACCCATTTCACAGGAACAAATAATATGGGCTATCCCCTGAATATGACGTCTTTTTAATATCCCAGAGGAGAAGACACTAAAAGACGCTAGCAGCTTATTAGGCTGCTAGAGGTAGACTATTGTCTGCGTTTAAATTTATTTCTGCCAAGTTAACGAGTTGACAGCGCACTCGACATGCAGCTATATACACACTGTTACAGTCGAAACCAAATTCGTCCCCTGAACACTTACTAATTTATAGCTAATCTCTAAATCCGTCAAATAAAAATATATTTATTCACCCAAATAATTTTAAAAGTGAGCCAGTTACAGTGCAAAGGTAAGATTGTATTTCCTTTACTTATCTGCTATCTATGCGAATACACAGTAACAGGCTCACATACTAACCCGCAATCTTTAAGCAGGATTTTTATAAATTTACAAATCTGCTTAGTTTTAAAGTTAAAATAATTTTTCCTCGATTATTCTTATCATTCCTGCACTTACGCAACTAACGTTTATTCCACGGTTTCATCGCAACTGCTTTGTTCTTCGTTAAATTAAAAGGATAAATGATTGTCTGCGTTCCATCTCTCCATTGAAAGTTTGCAGCAGGATAAATTGCAACACCTTTCTCATCATAATCTACAGGGCCGTTAACTGTTTCAAATTTAGTATCTATAACTGCCTGACGTACCTTTGCACTATCCAACGACCCGGCGACTTCAATTGCTTTCCATAGTATCTGGCAAAGGGCATAATAAGCACCGGCACTCACAGAATGTTCATCAAAATCTTTATAATAACGTTTACCCAGTTCTTTGGCTCCTTTAAAGGGATAATCTTCTGACCAGAAACCATCCGCCAAAATCCCTTCAGCATCCTTACCAAGAGCTTTCCAGAACTCAGGTGACCATGTCCCCTTTATTCCCTGGAATGCCTTTACACTGAAATTGTTCTCCTTCATTTGCCGTATCAGTGTAACCATTTCAGGTACATTGGCCATGCTTATTATCGCGTCAACTTTGGCGGCTTTGCCTTTCAGAACCTGAGTCGAAAAATCTTTGGCTCCCATACCCATTGTAACCCTTAGTGCAATATTGTATTTATACATCTTTGCTACCTGTGCTGCACCGTCGCCCATAGCCTTCCCATCAAAACTGTCCTCCATAAACAGACCTATCCTCTTAGGTCTCTGATCCGGTGGAAGAGAATTGAATACTTCAAAAGGCATTACACCAATAGCAGGGATTTCAATGAAATACATAGTACACCATTTAAAATTATGCTCCAGAAAATTATGTTTCCAGATAACCGTGCCGTGATAATATTTTTTGTATTTTTCAGCCGTTATCATACCCGGAAGAACCCCCATTGCGCCGACCTGACCGCTTAATATAAGATCAACCTTGTCGCGCTTAATTAACCGCTCAACCGCCGCAGCCGCTTTTCCGGAATCCGATTCATCATCAATAATGACCAATTTAACAGGCAATTTGGCATTAAATTCTTTTACAAATATACCCCCGTCATTATTAATATCAGCAACTGCCTGCTTATATGCCCAGTTCTGATCAACACCTAACATGGATCCAATACCACTAAGAGGGATATGTGTACCTATGATGATTTCCCTTTCAACTTTTTTACCGCATGAAACAAACATGCCTGTAGTTAAAATTAATAGAACTGTTGCAAATGAAATATTACACATTGTTTTTAGAAAATAATTATACTTCACTTCGCTCCTCCTTGTTAAATTTATTTTAATTAGCCCTCTAATTTTATCTATATACTAAGACTACCCGCATATCAGCGGGACAGTTTTAGCCAGAGGTCAATATAACACCACCAGTCTGAGTGCTTCTCGGTATTTAACAATTTAACAACTAAGAAAGTACCAATTCATCATATTTATAATTACAAAAAAACATTTTGTCAAATAATATTTAATAAATCATTTATTAAAAAATTACTAAAATATTAATTATGCTCATACAATATGCATCTTTACCCGGAATATTCAGAACTCTGTAATTATGATTATTATAACATCTGAAAAAATAATAGCATACTTAGGAGGGAAATAATTTCTTAATATTGTAGTTAAGGTAGAGAAAAAAAATAAAGCCTGTTACGGTATGAAAGTGAAGTATTATTTTCTTCTCATTTCAGCTTCTCAGGCAAATGTACCGAAACAGGCTCTTGTTATAAAACAATCTTTAATATAAAATATAACCTTTAGGATTTTTATAAATTTTTAAACCTGATTATTTAAACTTCAATATAACTTTTCTTCGAACTTACTTTAATCAAATCCGGCAACTAACGTTTATCCCAGGGTTTCATCGCAACTGCTTTGTTCTTCGTTAAATTGAAAGGATAAACAATCGTCTGCCTCCCATCTCTCCATTGAAAGTTTGCAGCAGGATAAATCGCGACACCTTGTTCATCATAATCCACAGGGCCGTTAACTGTTTCAAATTTAGTATCTATAACTGCCTGGCGTACTTTTGCACTATCCAATGACCCGGCGACTTCAATGGCTTTCCATAATGTCTGGCAAAGAGCATAATAAGCACCAACGCTAACAGAATGTTTATCAAAATCTTTATAATAGCGCTCACCCAGTTCTTTCGCGCCTTTATATGGATAGTCTTCCGACCAGAAACCGTCCAACAAAACGCCTTCAGCATCACTTCCGAGAGCTTTCCAGAATTCAGTTGACCATGTTCCCTTAAAACCCTGGAATGCTTTTACGCTGAAATTATTCTCCTTCATCTGGCGAATCAGTGTAACCGCTTCAGGGACATTACACATGGTTATAATCGCGTCAACCCCGGCTGCTTTGCCTTTCAGAACCTGAGTAGAAAAATCTTTGGCTCCCAAGCCCATAGTGACTCTAAGCGCGACATTGTATTTATACATCTTTGCTACCTGTGCCGCTCCATCGCCCATAGCCTTGCCGTCAAAGCTGTCTTCCATAAATATACCGATTTTCTTTGGCTTCTGACCAGCCGGAAGAGAATTAAAAACTTCAAAAGGCATTACACCAATAGCGGGAATCTCGACGAAATACATTGTAGTCCATTTGAAATGGTGCTCCAGGAAGTTGTGTTTCCAGATGACTGTGCCGTGATAATATTTTTTGTATTTTTCAGCCGTTATCATTCCCGGAAGTACACCCATGGCACCGACCTGACCGCTCAATAAAAGATCAACCTTGTCGCGCTTAATTAACCGCTCAACCGCCGCAGCCGCCTTTCCTGAGTCCGATTCATCATCAACAATAATCAATTTAACCGGCAGTTTGGCATTGAATTCTTTTACGAATATACCGCCAGCTTCATTGATATCCTTAACCGCTTGCTCATAAGACCACTTTTGATCAATCCCCACAAGGGAACCGACACCACTAAGAGGTATATGCGCTCCTATGATGATTTCCCTTTCCGCTTTTTTCCCGCACGAAATTAAGATACCCGCAGTCAGGATAAACAGAACAATTGCAAATGAGATATTGAATGTGGTTTTGAGTAAATAGTTACAATTCACTTTGCTCCTCCTTGTTAAATTAATTTTAATTAACCCTCTAATTTTATCTATATACTAATAATACTAATACTTCCCGCATATCCACGGAACAGTTTTAGCCAGAGGTCAATATAATACCACTAACCTGAGTGGTTCTCGGTATTTAACAATCTAACAACTAAGGAACCAGCAACTCATTCTGCTGATAATCGATAAAATACTTTTTGTCAAATAACTTTTTATTATTTTCTTAATAAAGATAAATCAAAAATCGTACCTGTTCACAGGAATGATGCTACTAAAATCGATTTTCTGCCGAACAGAAGTATTGATAACAAACAGTACCCAAACTAGTTAAAATACAGACACGGGCAGAGGTTACATATTTTTCTAATAAAATATTATACATGTGTTTTTCCGAAAAGCATATATCAAATTATATATTTAAATACAAATTTTATGTTCTCTGAAACATCCATTTAAGAACCGACAGCTTTTGTAAAATCCTTTGCTTATGTCCTGTAATATAATACATTATACCATTTGGCACGAAAAGAGTAACCAATATGATAAACGCGCCTGAAAAAATCGGGTGTAATTCAGGCATAAATATATTTGTAAGTTCAAATGCGATGGATAACACAAAAGCGCCGATCACAGGCCCCCAGAAAGTACCGGCCCCGCCCAGCATAGTCATCAGAACAGGAATAATAACCCAGTTCAGACTGAAAGCTCCGGGTGGATGTACATGGAAGATGTAATAAGCGTTTAGACTGCCGCAAAGTCCTGTAACGAAAGCCCCTATGGAAAACGCAATGACTTTATATTTTAATGCTGCAATTCCATTAGCTGAAGCTGCCATTTCATCTTCTCTAATGGCTATCAGGGCAAGTCCAAAACGCGAATGTATCAAAAGCCAGATCCCCAGCAGGGTAATCACTGCAATAAAAAGAGCTATATAATAATAATTACTCATTGAAATGTACGCATCCGACGGAAGACTTATTCCGGAGGGCCCTTCGGTCAGGCTGCCGCCGTTTATTGCCGCCACTCTTAATATCTCCCCAAAACCAAGTGTCCCAAGCGCGAAATAATCATCCCTCAGCTTGGACAGAAGAAGCAGTCCGACAATGACTGCGATAAAAACTGCACCAAAACCGCTGAGAAGCATAGCAAAAGGATCGAGATACCCGGTCACGCCAGCCCGCCATGTGATCGCTGTGATATAGGCACCCAGGCCAAAAAATCCATGCTGTCCTAAAGACACCTGCCCCGTATATCCGCCAACGAGGTTCCAACCCTGAGCAAGCGTTATATATATAAAAGTCATAAACAGAAAGTAGACCATGTAGGAGGTCTCTGAGTCTATCATTAAAGGATAGAATATGAAAAAGAGTAAAAGAATCAAACCAACAATATAGCCCGTTTTATGTTTCGAATATCTTGATAGAAACTCGCGCATCATAATATCATTCCTCCCCTATACCTTTTCAACAGATCTTCCAAATATTCCCTGAGGCCGTAGAATCAGCACGAGTAAAAAAGCTGCGTAAGCAACCGCATCAGCCCATCCGGGACTTATCATATAGGAACTGAGACTTTCCAACACACCTAAAATAATTCCTCCTAAAAGTGCTCCACCCACGCTTCCCAGACCTCCGAAAGCAACCGCTATCAGTGCTTTGAGGCTGAAAATGAAACCGAAGTAGGGATCAAACGGGTACATAACACAGGTGGCAACACCTGCTATACCTGCAAATGCTAAACCGATGGCAAAGGTCACAGTGCTAACCTTGTTAGGACTAATACCTAGGATAGACGCAGTAACTCTGTCTTCTGATACTCCCCGGACAGCTTTTCCCAGCATTGTTTTTTTAAGAAATAAAAATACAAAGCCTGTACTAATAAGAGCCACTATGCCGATTATAATTCGTGTAACCGAAATATTAATTCCTCCAAAATATAATGTCGAAGTTGAATATACTGTTTTAACAGAGCGGATATCCGGAGACCATACTAATAGCATAAGACTCTCCAGTAAAACCATCAAACCGAATGCCAATAACAAAGTCGGGCTCTGACCTGCTTTAGCAACCTTCTGGAAAAGACCTTTGTATAATATCCAGCCAAACACAAGAAATACAGGGATTATTAGCAGAAAAGATAAAATCGGATCAATTGATGCAAGGGTAAAAAGCCAATACGCGCAATAAGCAGCCAGTACCATTACCGCACCCTGCGCGATAAAGAGAATCTGCATACAGCCGAATATAAGGCTTAAACCTATAGCAGCAACACCGTACATACATCCTAAAAACATCCCATTAATCACTACCTGTAAAAATACCGCAAAAGATGGAAATATGCCCATAGAATTACCTCATCATTCCAAGAAAGGTTTGCTGAAAATCCGAATTGTTTAAGAGATCCTGACACATGCCCTCCATTTTACAACTTCCTGTTTGCAGGACATAAGCATAATCCGCTATATCCAAAGCCTGGTGAACATTTTGTTCAACCAGCAGGATGGTTACCCCGTCATCATTAAGAGCTTTTATTGTTTCAAATAACCGGTTCACAAATATCGGGGCCAGGCCCAGAGATGGTTCGTCCAGCATAAGGAGAAGAGGTCTTGCCATTAGTGCCCTCGCAATAGCAACCATCTGCTGCTCCCCGCCGCTGAGTGTTCCAGCCGGTTGATTGATCCGGTCTTTGAGTATCGGAAATAATTTAAAAGCCCGTTCCAGGGATTCCTTTATAAAAGGACGCGTATTCGCCGGGTATGCCCCTAATTCCAGGTTTTCCAAAACTGTTAACTTTGTAAAAAGATTTCTTCCCTCAGGAACCTGGGAGATTCCTATACCCGACACATCCTCCGGCTGGAAGCCTTCCAGAGATTTGCCTGAAAATAATATTTCCCCGCTGGAGTGGGGATTAACTCTGGAGATGGCATTCAGAATCGTACTCTTACCCGCGCCATTTGCCCCAACCAATGTGATTATCTGCCCCTTATCCACATGAAAAGAAACATCATATACTGCCTGGGCATCACCGTAAAAAATATTAACATTTTTTAGTTCAAGAAGATGGTTTTCCAAGGTACGCCTCTATTACTTCATTATTTTTTGCGACTTCTTCCGGATTTCCTTCTGCTATTTTTCGTCCGTAATCCAGGACGACTATACTATCGCACATCCGGAAGATAGCCTCCACCTTGTGCTCTACCCAGAGGATAGAGACATTTCTTTCTGTCCTCGCTTTTTCAATCACCAAAAGCATATTTTTAATTTCAGATGGATTTAAACCTGCCATTGGTTCATCAAGGAGGGTTAGAATGGGTTTCGAGACCATTGCCCTGGCGACCTCAAGCAGCCGCCTGTCTGAAAGAGTCATATGCTCGGTAACCACATCTTTTTTATCTTCCAGGTCTACAAGCCTCAAAACTTCCATTGCTTCTTCGCGGGCTTCTTTTCCCCGCAAACCTTGACCGTAGATTGCACCGACAAGGACATTCTCCAAAGCAGTCATACTAAGGAATGTTTTTGCCCGCTGAAAAGTTCTGGAAATGCCCATGCTGCAAATAACATGCGGGGATTTGCCGGTAATCTTTTCCCCGCCTAAAAAAATGTCACCACCGTCAGGTTTATAGATTGAAGTAGCAACATTAAACAGCGTACTTTTGCCTGCGCCGTTTGGTCCTATCAGACCTATTATCTGCCCTTTCTTTACGCTAAGGTTAACCTCGGTCAAGGCATACAGACCGCCAAATCTCTTGGTAATGTTTTCCATATGGAAAATAATATTATCATCTGTGCCTGTCATTTGATTCACTTTCCTTTAATTCGTTATTAACCAAAAAAAAGAACATATCAAACTGTCACGATTATAGATACTTCTGATAAACAAATTTCTCTACGATGTGTTTCTTAGCTTTATATTGTTTCTTAGGGATTTGTCCCCACCTTGTGGGCGGGGGGGTTTTGCTAACTACTAATCCCCACTGTGAGATTTTATTATCTGCTTTTCCTTTTCTTATAAAGGATTTAGTCCGGGATTAAGAAATATATGTTCACGTTGTATTATATTAAAGATTCATGATTGTGCAGGAGTCAGTTTCTTCCTTGTTGCTGTTCCCCGATTTACTTTGTTCGAAGCTGGGACAATATGACAAAAGTTTCTTCGGAAGTCAAGAAAAAAAGTTGAGGGAATTCTTTTTGTAACACGCTAAATACAAAAAATAATATTATAAATTATATAAATAAATAAAATTATTCCTTCACAGACAAAATTATATTACTTATATATATAAATATATAATATGAGAACAAAATAAAAAATAACGCGGCATTTACTGAAAAGACCAGGAAGGCAGGAAACAGTTTATCTGACTATTGTCGATTTCCTGTCCGGGCCGACAGATATTATTGATGCTTTAACTCCGCTATTTTCCTCAAGAAAATTAATATAAGTTTTCGCGTTTGCAGGAAGATCATCAAATGAATAGCATTGTGAAATATCCTGGTCCCATCCATCGAGCTCTTTATAAACCGGCTCCAGCCTGTCCACATTATTTGAAGGAAAATAATCTATCTTCTTTCCATTCAGTTTATACCCTGTTGCCACCTTAAGCTTTGGAAAACCTGTAAGCACATCAAGCTTCGTTAATGCAATACTCGTAAGCCCGTTTATTCTCTTTGCATGTTTAAGCAGTTCAATATCAAACCAGCCGCATCTTCGCGGCCTCCCGGTGGTTGCTCCGAATTCATCCCCTTTTTCTCGCAGCAGTTCACCGTTTTTCCCTTTATCCTCTGTAGGGAACGGACCTTCTCCCACTCTCGTGACATAAGCTTTGGTTATACCGATTATCTCATCAATAGAAAACGAGTTCAAGCCTGTGCCCATCAATGCACCACCAATTGTCGGATTTGAAGAAGTTACAAAAGGATAAGTTCCATGATCAATATCCAGAGCCGTTCCCTGGGCGCCTTCAAGTAATATTGTCTTTCCGCTTTCAATAGCATTATAAAGATAATACTGGGTATTTAAAACCAGGCCTTCGATCCGCTGCCTGAATTTTATTAATATTCTTTTTATCTCATTTAAGTCAAATTCCGGCTTGTCAAAAATTTTCCCAAGCTGTTTGTTCTTTGCCGACAGCGTTTCTTTTAAGCGTGATTCCAGATAGGCCTCATCAAAAATATCACCAACCCTTATCCCTATCCGCAAACATTTATCGGAGTAACATGGGCCAATACCTTTTTTCGTAGTACCGATTTTTTTATCGCTCGATTCCTCCATCGCACCATCAATAGCTCTGTGATAAGGAATTATAAGATGAGCAGCGTCTGATATTATCAAGCTGCTTCTGACGTCGTACCCGTTCTTCTCAACTTCTGCCATTTCAGTAATAAGTTGTTCCGGATCGATTACAACACCGTTGCCGATAACACATATTGTTTTTTTATGCAGTATACCGGAGGGCAAGAGATGAAAAACATATTTATTACCGTCCGCCACAACAGTATGTCCGGCATTTGGCCCACCCTGATATCTGGCCACTATATCAACATTCCCCGAAAAAAAATCGATCAACTTTGCTTTCCCCTCATCGCCCCACTGAGAGCCTATTAATACTTTACATCCCATGATTACCTCAATATAATTCTTTCAATTATTATCAGACTTCTTTCTTATGATTGATTACGGTAAAATTTTATAAAAACAGGAAATCCCCAGATATTTTATTCTCAATATTAGAGAAAAAAACAGGCCTAATATATTAAGCGCATTATTTGAAAACTCTGCTTTGTATTATTACTGCAAACCCGGCTAGTGTGAATGATCGGACTCCTATTTCAAGCACTTTTTTACACAGACAACATGAATCAATTCATCTGTCAAATGCCCGGTTAACAGGTTTGAAAATGAGTTAAATAATTGCATTCCCGGAATCACCGGAAGGAAGGTTGTGCATCAAGCAGGAAATTTAAACAAAGACATGCTAAAGCAGGTTAATATTACACCCTCTTTCCGGAGATACTATAAAGCTGTCTGAAAAGTGGACTGCCGTTATGGTCATAAACCAGAATAGTCACTTCATTGAAAAAAAAGAAATTGTTCCTGTACCTGCTTAGATGAGTTGTCCAGATATTAAGCTTATCCTTAAGATGATACGCCTTCCCGGTCGCAGGGTCTACACCGGTCATGGGATTTTTAGGATATTTCAATAATTTGACCGCGTTTTCTTTTGAGGGATCAGGATATTGAAAATTTTTAATATCATCAGGGAACGGAACGAAGCTTCTTATTCTCTCTTTCTCAGGAACAGGTATTTCGAAACTACTTGTGGTTCTTTCGGGTTTTTCATATGTCGCTATAATAAATAAATAAAGATCCTGGGCTTCATCAAGATTATTTTCCAGCACAAACTGCACCTCAAGTATTTCTCCTTCACCCGAATAATCGACACGCTTGGAAAAATTAACACCTCGTACTTTTATCTTGTCGCTATATTGGGTTTGTGCCGGAACACTCGGGAAATTAACAACAGAGTCATCCCTGGCTGGAACCTTGACAGGAGCCTTGGCCGGTGCCGCTTCTTTTGACTGAGCATAGATAGTAATACTGCATAAAATACAAAAGAAAAGAATCGCAGATTTTCTGACCATTATCATCCTCTTTACAATAGAGTTGTTGCATTTCTCCTAAAAAAAATATGAGGATTTTCCCCCCGCCTGCGGCTGGGAAAAACCAGTTTTGCAACAAGTCTAATATACAAAATAAAAAATGTTATAATCTATAATTTAATATATCGGGAAGAAATTTACTAATTATAAGTGAATTAAAAAGTTAATATCACCGGTTTTCCCAATAAATATATGGTATGCCGAACTTACGCAGACAACAAATGCAGGGAACGATCACAGACATTCTTTAACGCCTATCTTCAAATAAAAAATTCCTGCCTATCTCAATCCTTTTTATGACCACCGGATCTGAAAAGACCGGCCAGAAAATAACCGATAGCAATACATACTATGATTATTATAGGCAACACATATTTGGGAAAATTGATTGGCCAGAAAAGCAAATGAAAGGATACAATATCAGTATTCTGTATAATGATAATTATCAGTAATACAAACAATATAACAAGTATTATCTTTTTAAATTTAGACATAAAACTCTCCATTTTAATAAAGCTTCCCACCGCAAGCAGCGGAGTGTTCTCCGCGAAAAGCAGCGGAGTATTCTCCGCTAAAAGCAGCGGAGTGTTCTCCGCGAAAAGCAGCGGAGTATCAAAAACTAAATTGGTGACCTGCCAGCAGCAATCTACAGGGGATTAAACAATTGGGAGATAAAAATTACTTCCCGAAATCCGCTTTAAGTATCAATAGAATTTAATATTTCCAGCATCTCTCCATGAATCATCCCGTTAGACGCAAGTATCTGCGGAAATTCAGGATCGAACCTTTTATTGTTATAGTTAGTTACAATCCCGCCTGCTTCTTCTACAATTACGCTGCCTCCTGCCATATCCCACGGCTTAAGCTCAGGCTCCCAGTAACCGTCAATCCTTCCGCACGCGAGATAAGACAGATCAAGAGCAGCAGATCCAAGTCTTCTGATTCCCTGCACACGCGGGGCAAAAGCATTAAATTCCCTAAGATTATTTTTCTTCACATCCGATTTATTGTACGGAAATCCTGTGGCAATTATTGAAATACCAATATCGCCGGTAGAAGAAACATGAATAGCTTCATCGTTTAAAAAAGCCCCCTTTCCTCTTATGCCCTTGAACATCTCATTATGAAAGGGATCATAAACCAAGCCGGCAATTACCCGGTCCTCCGGTTTGGAGAAAACACCAAGAGATATGCAAAAGAAAGGTATGCCGTGAGCAAAATTATTGGTCGCATCCAGAGGATCAACATACCACAAATAGTCCCCCGGGCTGTCCTTCCTGCTGCCTTCCTCCGCAACAATGGAATGATCAGGATATTCAGACCTGATCCTGTTAAAAAGAAACTCTTCCGATTCCTTATCTATATTTGTAACAAGGTCGGTCCTGCTTTTATATGATACCTCGATCTCCCGGGAACGAAAACCTCTAAGCAAAATATTGCCCGCCTCAAGGCAAATCTCCTCAGCAAAATCAGCAATACTCTGAAAATCCATTCCTAATAAACCCCGCCTAACCCAAGTAAAAGATTTATCTCATCATGATCCTCTTTCCTGTCAACTATCTCAATGATAAGCGACTGGTAAATGAAAAAATTTGCGGTTATCCCTTCTTCGACCCTGGCTGTTAAAACATGCCCGCGGGCCCGGTACCCTGAAAAAGGATCCCCTTTAAACCATTTATCCGAATTTACCCCGAACCATCCCTGCCCGTTCGCGAAAGCATACGGGTTATCATTATTAAGATCCATCAGATAAAATCTTTCATTGTACTGCAGGCTGATCCTCACATACCTTAAAAAATCCGTCATATCCTTATACTCGCCGAGGTCAATACCAAAGCCAAGGTCATATACTCCCCAGTAATTGGATGTTTCAGCTTCATGATCAAAGAAATAATAATCCCTGGCCGAAAACCATGAATAAAAAGTAAGAAGTTTATCTATATGATATTTATAATCAATTTCAGCATAATCCGTATCAAACGTCTTCCCGGATGAACCCTTCCTGTCATACGGCAAAGCCCTGGGATAAAGCGTAAACGTCATGTCAGCCTTGTCCTTCTCGAAACCGAAAATAAATCCTGTCTTATAATCCTGGCGGGTACGCTCTCCGCCGTCGAGGTAAGCAAATGAGCCCTTGTAATGATTACCCATTAACCCGGCACCGAGAAAATAATTACCCGTATGCACAATAGCTTCCAGCTTCTCGGTATGGATGACAAGATTCGGGGACAGGGCACCCAGATACGGGTTCCCGGCTTCAAGATCAAACTCAAACTTCCTGGTCGGCGTAAAATTCACATTCAGCATCTCAGGTACATTCACGAAATAACCTGGTGTACTTATATAATGATAACCCTTGTCCTTTTCGCCGTCCTTAAAATAATTACCCGTTCTTATCATAAAGTCAAAGGTCGCGTAAATATATCTTTGCGGAGGCCCCTTGTCCTCCTCTTTTTTTTCACCGGCCAGGTTCCTTTCCTGTTCCAGCTTTTTTTTATCTTCTTCCTGCTTTGCCAGGATATCCTCACGCTGTTTCTTTAACCGCATCGTATAAGCTTCAGGGAGCCATTTAATTACATCTTCATTATTCGGATCCAGCGAGATTACCCTTTCGCCCATACTGACAGCTTCCTCGTACCGCCCATCCTTGAAATATAAATAACCAAGCCTCTCCAGTGAAGGTACCTGCTTAGGATTCCTTTTTACTGCCTCCTCATACGAGGCAATCGCGCCCGGTATATCCTTTTGCAGTTCCAGAACCCATCCTTTATTATGATATACTTTTGCCGAAGATTCGTTATAAGCACTTATCGCTTTATCAAATTCCTTTATTGCTTCTCCATATCTCTTCTGCTGGCCGAACTCCAGGCCCCTTGAAGCATCTTCTTTAGGATCCGTGACCATTTGAGACAACAAGGGAGAAGCAATTACGGAAATTATACAAAATATTATTATATTTTTAAAATACATTTTCATGGATCAATATCTGTTCTTAGATTTAAAAAATCCCTGAAACATGGAAGCAATCTTAGAGAAAACAAATAAGAAAAGAAAGCATTTTTTTGCTTTTGACTGGGAAACAATATTTAAAACAACCAGTCTTGCTGCTTTGTTTCTTCAGGATTTGTCACATATATAATTCACCTTACACTTTTCGGCCTGTAAACGCGTGCGTTTCGTTCTTTTTTTTTAAAAACAAAAAGAATTATACGGATATTGATCTTTTTTTATACACCGGTTTATTCGTCCTATAGTCGTACCATCGCCTTTTTAAAAAGGCGGTCGTCCATGATAAAAAGTCCAATGGCCAATTCAAACGCTTCCACTCCGTCCCATAATACCAGCTAAAGCTGGTATCAGGTCACTCCTGATTCTTCCAAACACCGGTCCCTGAGCAAAATATTTCCTGCACATAGAACATGAAACTTGCAACCTGAAACTTTCTTTCCCCCTGGAACCTGGAACTTGCAACATGGAACTCATTTCCCCCAAAAAATCGCTTGCCATCTTCTGACCATTTGTATATATTAATATCGCGCTAAAAAATAATCGCTAACACGAAACCAGG
>CAZVYR010000025.1:9334-21994 GCA_964631555.1 uncultured Leptospirales bacterium | reverse complement strand
AGATAAGACTGAACTGGCATGGGAAAACGGCGCCTCAGATGGAGCGATAAATGACATCATCTGGGCTAACGGCGACCAGGAATGGACGAAGGATAACGGTTATGCATTAGACGAGAAAACAAATTCAAAAGAAGTAAATGAAACTACCGGTACTGTCGATTGTACAGTAGACAATGGCACCGACTTTGTTGATGCCTCTGTTGTAATTGAAGGGACTTCGGGCAACACACTTAATATCAGCGACGGTTCATCCAATGTATATACAATCAATGCTCAAGTGGCGAAATAAAACCTTATAAAAACATCTCAATCAATATCCGGGTAATACAAATTAAAAGGCAAAATACATTAGGCCGCTTTTGCCTTTTAATAAAATAAAAGGATCAGCTTTTGAAAAATATACTCCGCGTTTTAATCATAACCGCAATTTGCATATTTAATTTCACTCTATCCGCTTTCCCGGAAGAAGACACCCCCAAATGGACACGGGTAATAGGCAAATGGGAAATTGGCAAAGACGGCATAGGTAATTATTTATTAGAAAGCAAAATCCGAACTTATAACCGCGGCTACAGCGAACTCATCAACTACAACTCCCTTGCTTCCTACAAGCCGCTGCCCGAATACTCATCTATTAAATTATCCTTCGCGGTTATGAATCCCGCTAAATGCCCGGTTGAGGTAATGCTCTTTTTCGCGGGAACAGAATACAGGGACTTCTTTGCCTTTAAGTTCATCATAAACGAAAAGGACGAAGACAAAGTGCAGTTTATATGCTCAAAGGTAAAAGACAAGTCACTGAAAAGATCGGTCAAGAACAACTATATGGTTACAGCTCTTGAGTCGAAATTATACACTATAGAATTCGGCAGGGAATACAGCATAGAGATAAGAGTAAACAAGGCAAAAGCAGCGCTCTTTATTAACGGTAAAAAAGAAATAGAAGCTGAAGCAGACAGAGATCTCGGCACAGGCCTCATAGGATTCAGTTCGAGAAACGCGCAGTTCCGAATCCGCGGGGTAAAGGTATACAGCGGAGACAAGATCGTGTTTGAAGACGACTTCTCCAAAGACTCAATCAAAAGATGGACAGTGCGCGCTAAAAAAGTAAATACCGGCGACTGATAATACGGAGTATATTCATATAACAAAAAAAGGATGCGCTATGCTTCGCATAGCGGAAAGTGAGCACATTCCGGCATATTCATAAAACAAAAAGGCAATACCCATGAGAAAAGCAGTTTATACAAGCACCCTCGCGCTTCTCCTGTGCCTGTTGCAGTTCATGTTTGCCGACATCGCAGACCCGGAGGAAAGATCACAACAACAGGTTGATGAAATGGTAAAAGCATTCCTTGAAAGCAGCAAAGGCCGGTGGAATGACATGAATGTCCCCTCCTCCGACGGTAAAGTACTGCACGATATAATAGTCAAAAACAAATACAAACGTGCCCTTGAAATAGGCACATCCACAGGCCACTCAACAGTCTGGATAGCCTGGGCACTCAGCAAGACAGGCGGCCGCCTCATAACCATAGAGATCAACAAGCGGCGCTACAGGCAGGCCCTGGAGAACTTTGAAAGAGCCGGCCTCTCCGAATATATAGACGCCAGGCTCGGCGACGCGCATACTCTCGTAAAAGAGCTCAAAGGCCCCTTCGATTTCGTGTTCTGCGACGCAGACAAAAAATGGTACAAGAATTACTTTATCGACATGTACCCAAAGCTTGAAACCGGAGGCTGTTATACAGCCCATAACGTTAATGACCCGTCAACCGGCAGCTACTTCCTCGCGAGCGGCATAAGGGAATTCTACGATTACGTCAAAAGCCTCCCCGGCATGGAAACAACCATTAACAGCAGCGGCGGCGGAATATCCATAAGCTATAAGAAGTAATGTTAAGAACATCCCTCCGGAGAAACATTGCACGCAGCGTCTCAACAATTTACAGAACCTACCCTCGCCCGCCTTAGCGGAAGAGCGTGGCCGGGCGATAGCGTCGGCCGGGTGAGGGCATTGGGCAAAACGGCGTATGATTACATCTCCCCCCATTTTATTTTCTATTGACTTTTATTATGTCTTTTATAATCTTGCCCCTGTACTTAAATCAATAAAAGAAGGATTGGCGGACTTTAAGTTTTGACTTGTGTATCTTTATTGAACAAAGTCCCCTTGATACAAGATACCAAGGTATCAGGATACATTGGTATCATAATACATTATATAAAGACGAGTTTCTATTTCTCCCCGCATTCACTAATATTTACAGTGCCGGATTTTGAGACCTGAAACACGCTCCGGCCTGAACCACAGGAAGAACGGCCGCATAAAAAAAAGAAAGATCAAAGGTTTAACAGTCATTTATGGATAAAAAGCGTTACAGAACCACCATAATAGTAATCGGCGCGCTCGCGGGCATAGGCCCGTTTACTATTGATATGTACCTTCCCGGATTCCAGCAGATAGCGCGGGACTTACAGACCGATATGGTACATGTCGGCTTCACACTTACAAGCTATTTCATCGGCATATCACTCGGACAACTCTTTCTGGGGCCATTGCTTGAACGTTACGGCAGAATAAAACCTCTGATCACCGGGCTTATCCTGTATACCATATCCGCGATGGGCTGTTTTTTCTCGCCCTCCGTTTACTCCCTTATTGTAATGCGTTTCTTTCTTGCTCTCGGAGTATGCGTCAGCATGGTCGGAGGCCAGGCTATAATGCGCGATCTCTTCTCAGGACGCGAACTGGCGCGTGCCAATTCCCTGGTGCAGATGGTATTCGGAGTAGCTCCTGTGATCGCTCCCAGTCTCGGCGGCATGGTGGTTTCCTCCATAGGCTGGAGGTATGTTTTCATTATACTCACCTTTATTGCGGCAGTTGTGGTCATTCTCATTAAACTGCTTCTCCCGGAGACCAAAGGCGAAGACAAAAATTACTCACTTCATCCCAGGAACGTGTTTGCGTCTTATTTCTCGGTTATGAAAGAAAAGCAGTTCATGATATTTATTTTCGCATCCGCCGCAACAGGCGGAAGCCTTTTCTCGTATATCACCAACTCTCCTTTTATATTCATGGATATGTTAGGTTTCACCTCGGCCCAGATCGGATGGATATTCGGAGCCAATGCCCTGGCCCTGGTAGCCGGAGCACAGCTTAACAGAATAATGCTCAGAAAGTACGACAGCATAAATATACTGCTTACTGTCTCAGTTATACAATCCTCAATAATTTTTTTAATGCTTGCAGGCGCACTAACAGGATATCTTCCCCAAACGGCAGTTATTATCTCTATATCAGGATTTTTATTTTGTATCGGTTTGATATTCCCCAACTCAGGGGCACTGGCACTCCAGCCCCTTACGAAGAACATTGGAAACGGGTCAGCCCTCATGGGAAGCATACAAATGTTATTCAGCGCGGTCACGTCCGCATTAGTCAGCTATCTGAATGACGGTCGTACAGCTATCCCCATGGCCGCTGTAATGTCTGCCTGCACCATACTGAGCCTCGCGCTATTGATTGCAGGTTCACGGGTTATACCGAAGAACCCATAGCTCTCTGTCACAATTTAGTACAGACATATAAAGCCCGGAAGCCATCCCAGTATTCCCTGATATCGATACTAAACCCGCTTCTCTCTATAAGTCCCTCCATTATCCAGTCATAAGTAGTAAAATCTTCCCTTATATGGACCTCCGCCTCTCTGGCCATCCTCGTGTCATTTGTCGTGCTCTCGATAGTGCTTATCCATTCATCAATCTTCCCGAACAGGTTGTCCTCGTCCGAAGGCAGCACAATATCAAAAAAATACAGCCTGCCCCCCTGCCTGATCATTGAAGAGCAGCGAATGAGTGCCTTTTGCTTCCAGAAATCAGGCAAATGATGAAATACCCCGCTGCATACCATCGCGTCCGCGGGCCTGCCCTTATGTTCGTAAGTAAGAAGGCCTGCTCTTGAATAAACGATATTGGATAAATTCCGCTTTTCCGCCTGTTCACGGCAATAATTCAGCATAGTCTCTGAAATATCAACCGCGTATACTTTTTTGCATTTCTTTGCCGCATTCAACGCAAACGAGCCTGTACCGCAGCCCATATCAATAACAATGCTTTCAGGCCCGATACCCAGCCACTCTGAGATTATTTCCGTTTCCTGTTCATAATCCCGGAATTTCGCTCTCATAGTATCATACGAAGACACTTCCTCAACGGATGTATAATCAATTCCGCATGATTTTAATTCATCAAATTGCCATTTAGGTATATGTTTCTTTGATATCTTCATATTTCTTGTTTCCTGGTTTTAATCTCCCAATGGTTTAATTCTACGCAGCTTTCTGCAGGGAGCTTTATTCAAAAAATTCATTCCGGTCTGCATTTCCCGCTAATACTTTCAGGATTATCGATAACACATGCGATATAATATCAGCCGGATTGAACCGGTTATAATTATAGATAAATTCTGACGAGGGACTGGTATTTCCCCGAATAAGAATTTTGCAGTTTTATTAGATTCCCTGTTGATGCGTTACAAGTTAATCATTATAATTTAAGAGATTTTTAATACTTAATACAGATAACACTCCAAACTTTAATCAGTCCGCTTAACCGGGCCTGGCGCAGATATACGTTGTCCTGAAGCCGGGCCCATATTCAGTTTTATCAATACGGAACCCGCTTCTTTTAAGAAAACCCTCCATTACCCAGTCATAAGTGCTGAACTCATCCTTCACATGGATCTCCGTCTCCCTTGCTAGCCGCGCGTTGTCCATACTCTCGAAGGAGTGTATCCATTCTTCTATTCTCACGGGAACATTATTATCATCTGAAGGAAATACAATATCAAAGAGAAATAACTTTCCTTCGGGCTTGAGCATCGAAAAACAGCGGTTCAAAGCTATCTGCTTCCAGAATCCTGGTAAATGATGCAGAACAGCAATACAAACTATAGCGTCAGCCGGTTCCCCTGAATGTTCATAAGTAAGCATACCGGCTTTGCAAAAAAATATGTTGAAAAGATTGCGCTCACCGGCTTTCTCGCGGCAATAGTTAAGCATAGTCGCTGAAATATCCACAGCATACACAATACGGCATTTTCTGGAAGCATTAAGAGTAAACGCGCCTGTCCCGCAGCCCATATCTATAACAACACTATCCGGCCCAAGATCTAATTGCCTGATGATTTCATCCGTGCTTTTCTCATAGTCCCGGAATTTCATGTGCATCTCATCATATACAGCCACTTCTTCAAAAGAAGTATAATCAACACCACATGGTTTATTCTCATCGTAGTGCCATTTAGGCATTATCTTCCTTGGCTCAGTCATATTTATAAGATCCTGTTTTATTAATTATTGATATTATCCTGACCATTATCTCCAGATGGTTTAATACACCATAGTTTGCTATGGGATACCTGCAATTATCCGCACAAAGCCTGCAATTTGCGATGGGAAGCACCTTATTCAGTTTTTGTCACTCCGCTGCTTGTGGTGGAGAGCATTATGGAAAACAGAATATTATATTATATTACATACTGTCTTACCTGCAATGTTATATCCGTTTCATAAATCGACAGCTATACATTTCTCAATGTAAATGTCAGACTATTTTGTCTTATAATAAAAGCCGGGAACCGGCAAATGAGAATTCAGTAAAAATAAATACCACTATTTTTGCATCAACCATTACTTTATTTTGTCACAAATATCAATCAATTTTATATATCAGCAGTTACATTTTTTAGACTTATAAGATTATTATATATTTAAATAACTGCCCAAAAACCGGGAAGATTTCCCAGTCACACCCGGAAGAAATACTTCTCTACCCTCTTCTTTATGAAGAATTATATATTAAATAATATTTTTATAAAAAAAAGTTGACAGATATGAGTAATAATAAAAAGCATACTGTTAAAATATTAACAGCGTTGTTTATTAAACGACAGCTTATTAAGGAGTCTCCTTTATGGCGCTGGCATTAAAAAAAATCTTCGCCAAATATTCCGAAGCAAAACGCGAATACCTTATTCCGGTTCTGCAGGATGCACAGGATGAATTGGGATATCTTTCCCGCGAAGTCATAGCAGAGATCAGTGAACATCTCGATATTCCTGCAAGTAAAATATACGGTGTCGCTACATTCTACAATCAATTCCGCTTTCAGGCCCAGGGCAAATATCATATACAAATATGCCGCGGTACTGCCTGCCACGTTAAAGGCAGTGTCAAAATTCTGGAAACCCTGAAAACCCTGCTCCAGATTAAAGAAGGACAGACTACCAGGGACGGCATATTTAGTCTTGAGATAGTCGCATGCATAGGCGCCTGCGGACTCGCTCCCGTTATCAATGTAAACGGGAACTTCCATGCCAACCTTACCCCGGAAAAGCTTGAGGGTATTATTGAATCATACAAACAGAGAGGATAATAATGGGAACAACCGCATACAAGTGCTGGCCGGCAAATGCATTACCTTCTCAGGAATTTCTGAATACTCTTATTGAAAAAGCATTTGAACAGGATCAATCACAATTATTCTCCAGCGAAAATATGCCCCGGCTAAGAAAGGAGGATGTATCCAAACCTGCCGTCTACATCGGTGCCGGAACCTGCGGGCTCGGAGCAGGGGCAGAAAAGACTCTTGAAGCAGTCCGTACTTTTCTTAAAAAGCGTAATATAGAAGACCAGGTGGATATAATAGAAGTCGGCTGTATCGGTCTTTGTGCAACGGAACCCATTATGGATATCCAGCTTCCGGGAAAAGCCAGGGTCTCATATCAAAAGGTTACAGCAGATAAAGCAGACTCCATCCTTGAACCGGCCTTAAAAGGTAAATTCCCTGCTGAAAACGTCCTCGGTCAATTCCGAAGTCCCGGTATTCTGCAATGGGAAAAAATACCATTCATAGACGAGCATCCGTTTTTCACCTGCCAGAACCGGTGGGTACTTGCCAACTGCGGCATTCTCAATCCCGTTGACATCAATGAATATATAGCAAAAGGCGGTTATACTGCATTTTACAAGGCAATCACCGCGAAGACCCCGGAAGAGCTTTGCGATATAGTGGAGAAAGCCGGCCTCAGAGGCAGAGGCGGCGGAGGCTTTCTTACCGGAAAAAAGTGGAAACTTGCTCTGAAAACCGAAAGCGACCAGAAATATCTCGTATGCAATGCTGATGAAGGAGACCCCGGTGCTTTTATGGACAGGGCAGTGATCGAGGGAGACCCGCAGCGACTGCTGGAAGGCCTTTCCATAGCAGCTTACGCGATCGGTGCCACCAAGGCTTATATATATATCCGTGCAGAATACCCGCTGGCAATAAAACGCCTTAACCTGGCAATTGAACAGGCAAAGGAATACAAACTTCTTGGTCATAACATTCTTGAAAGCGGGTTTAACCTGGATATCACAATCAAGAAAGGTGCCGGAGCCTTCGTATGCGGAGAGGAGACCGCACTACTGCACAGCATAGAAGGAAAGCGTGGTATGCCCAGGCCGAGGCCGCCCTTCCCTGCTTCAGAAGGACTGTTCAATAAGCCTACAATCATCAATAATGTTGAAACTATGGCAAACCTTCCATTGCTTGTCCTTAACGGAGCTGAATGGTTTTCCTCCTCCGGGACTGAGACAAGCAAAGGTACAAAGGTATTCGCGCTTTCCGGAAAAGTCAAAAACACCGGACTTGTTGAGGTGACCATGGGCACTTCGTTACGCGATATAGTATTTAATATCGGCGACGGCATCCCCAACGGAAAGAAATTCAAAGCTGTCCAGATCGGCGGGCCGTCTGGCGGATGTATCCCGGAAAGTCATATTGACATAGAAATCGATTATGAATCACTGAAAACAGTCGGTGCGATGATGGGCTCAGGCGGCCTGGTGGTCATGGACGAAGATACGTGTATGGTTGACGTGGCAAAATTCTTTATGGACTTCATACAGCGTGAATCCTGCGGAAAGTGCATTCCGTGCCGTGAAGGCACCAAAAGAATGCTTGAAATCCTGGAGTCTATTACAAGAGGCCGAAAATCCGAGAAAGGCTACGACTCCCTGTACCGGATGAAGGGAGTTATGACTCTCGAAAAGCTCGCCCGCAATATACGCATAACCAGCCTCTGCGGTCTTGGCCAGACTGCGCCGAATCCTGTACTGAGTACATTACGCTGGTTTCCTGATGAATATGATGAACACATCTTCGAACGCCGATGCTCTTCAGGAGTCTGCAAGGAACTGGTAACATACAAAATAGATAATAATAAATGTATTGGCTGTACACTTTGCAGCAGGAAATGTCCGGCAGAAGCAATCAAAGGTGAAAAGAAAGCGCCTCATTACATCCTTAATGACCTGTGCATCGGCTGCGGCGCATGCAGAGATGTATGTCCAAAAGGTGCTGTAATAATAGAATAAGGGCTGTGAACAAGACTGCAATACTTGAAGATAATAAAAAGGAAAGATGTCATGATTTCGCTACATATCAATGGTAAACATTACGAAGCACATGAAGAGGAAACCCTTTTATCCGTCATAAGACGCGCGGGCATCTCTGTCCCTACTCTCTGCCGGATGGAAGATATGACTCCGTCCGGTGCCTGCAGGATGTGCGTGGTGGAAGTGGAAGGCAACCCGGGATTAGTACCTTCGTGTTCATATCCTGCGGCAGACGGCATGAAAATACATACACATTCACCAAAAGCTCTTGAAGCCAGGAAAACCATAATAGAGCTTCTTCTGGCAAACCATCCTGACGATTGTCTGTACTGCGATCGAAACGGGACCTGCGAACTCCAGTCGCTTGCCAGGGAGTATAATGTCACCGGACGCAGATATCAAGGCTCCAAAAACCAATACAACATGGATATCACAAGCCCTTCGATTGTTCGCGATCCGGGGAAATGCATTCTTTGCGGTCGCTGCGTCAGGGTTTGCGAGGAAATACAGGGAGTCGCGGCTATCGATTTCATAAACCGTGGCAGCAGGATGATAGTCGGTACAGCATTCAACCAATCACTTAATGTCTCAAGCTGTATCAATTGCGGACAATGCATAATCGCGTGCCCGACAGGAGCCTTGAGGGAAAAGTCACACATTGAGATCGTTATGGATGCTCTTGACGATCAGGATAAAATCCTTATTGTCCAACATGCGCCGGCAATATCGGTAAGCATCGCTGAAGAGCTGAATATGGATCCGGGCATAGACATGCATCCTTTAATGACCGCAGCATTGAGAAAAATCGGCTTTGATTATGTTTTCGATACCTCGTTCACAGCTGACCTGACTGTTATGGAAGAAGGATCGGAGTTAGTTGACAGAATTAAAAATGACGGAGTACTGCCGATGCTTACAAGCTGCTCCCCCGGATGGATTAAATACGTGGAGCAGTATTATCCTGATTTTATTCCTAATCTTTCCACTTGCAAGAGCCCGCAGCAGATGCTGGGCGCTCTCACAAAAAGTTACTTTGCCGAGATGAAAAACATCGACCCTGAGAGAATATTCAGCGTTTCAGTGATGCCATGTACAGCTAAAAAATTTGAAATGGGGCGGGAGGAGCTGATGTATAAAGGCTTGGCTGATATAGACGCGGTTCTTACCACCAGGGAACTTGGTAAGCTTATCCGTATGTTCAATATCAACATCAGCTCTCTCTCGCCGGAAACGGACGACGTTCCTTTCGGCACACGCAGCTCCGCGGGAAAACTATTCGGCGGTACAGGCGGTGTAATGGAGGCGGCTATACGGACCGCTTACTATATCCTTACAGGTGAAGAGCTGAAGCAGTTCCAGGTTACTCCTGTCAGGGGGCTCGCGGGCATCAAGGAAGCGCAGATAAAAATCGGGGATATTGAGTTAGGAGTGGCGGTCGCAAGCACTCTGAAAAATGCGGGCAAGCTGCTCGAACAGATAAAACAGGGCCGTGATGATCTGCACTTCATTGAAGTGATGACCTGCCCCGGGGGATGTATTGCCGGAGGAGGTCAGCCGTTTGGTGCTGATATAAATGCCATCAAGTCCAGGCTTCAGGCTCTTTACCAGATAGATCAGTCAGAGACCCTGAAGGTTTCTCACCAAAACGCGGCAGTCGGCGAATTATATAAAAACTACCTGGACAAGCCGCTTTCGCACAGAAGCCACGAGCTTCTGCACACGAGCTACCGGGCCAGAAAGGTCATGAAATAGACATTGGAGTATCAATGGAGATAAGAAAATAAAAATGGACAACCCAATAAAAATATTACTTATAGACGACGACCCGGATTTTATACGCAATATAAAAATCATACTGGAATCATCATCTTATGAAGTAATAGCCGGCGACAGCCAGGAGGAAGGGGAGCGCCTTATAGAAGAGACGATGCCTGACCTCTGCATCTTTGACCTTATGCTCGAACACTATGATTCAGGGTTTATCCTGTGCCATCATCTGAAAAGAAGAAATCCTGACATCCCTGTTATCCTTATCACCTCCTCGACCAGCGAGACCGGGCTGAAGTTCCATGCTGAAACCGAATCAGAACGCCGGTGGCTCAAGGCAAACAGTGTCATGGACAAAATGATAAGGCCTGACCAGTTGATCAGTGAAATTAACAAACTTCTGAGAAAGTAAGATCCTCTATCTTCAATGGATACAACATGGGGGGTATGAAAAAGTATTGACTTTACCGGAATAAAATTTTAAATCGAAATATCCTTGTTAATCAAACCAAGACAGGAGAAAATTTAGTGCTTAAACCTCCCAGGTTAAATATACCTGAACGGACTATCGAACGTCTTATTATGTATCGCCGGATTCTCAAGGGAGCGCTTGAAGAAGGCAAAACTCATATATATTCGTATGAACTTGCCAACCTCTTCAACAAGACTCCGTCCATGATCAGAAGCGATATCATGCTGATCGGCTATACAGGCAGTTCGACCAAAGGTTACGAGATAAAGACTTTTATACAATGTATAAGCAACATTCTTGATAATCCGGACGGGAACCGCATTGCCCTCGTCGGCATCGGCAATCTGGGACGGGCCATATTGAGTTATTTCATCAGCCGGCGTTTTAATTTGTCTATTACCGCAGCATTTGACATCGATCCGTCGCTTCAGGACAAGGTCATTGCCGGCGTCAGGTGTTATCATACATCCCGGATGGCTGAAGTCATCAAAAATGAAGGAATAACTATCGGGATCATAACAACTCCTGCAGATGCAGCTCAGGACGTAACAAATACGCTTGTGTCCGCTGATATACGCAGCATCCTGAACTTTGCCCCATGCCCGGTTCATGTGCCTCCGCATGTTCACCTTGAATACAACGATATTTCAATGACACTCGAAAAAGTGGCTTTTTTTACTTTCAACGGTATTTCGGCTTCCCGGGAGGATTAACCCCCTGATATTCACCGGGTTTCCCACGTTCCCTTTTTATCAGTCAGTAAAGACGCAATATCCTGCGTCTCTATGGGGTTATACGGTTATGAGACGAATCTTAAACGGATGGGACTGAAGGGAGAGTTCCAGGTTGAAAGTTCCAGGTTCCAGGTTTGGGAAGAAATGCCGTGAAAATAGCTTGATAGCGAATCATTTCTGACTCTTTAACGTAGTGGAAACGGAGGGGATGCAGCTTCATTGCGAAGGATTACCGACCTTGAAACGGAGCGGAAGCGACCTTGAAACGGAGGGGATCCCTCGACAGGCTCGGGAACCGGAAGCAGGTTCAAGGTTGAAAATTCCAGGTTCCAAGGGCAATATCCCGAAGACGCATCATCATATACAGGATTTTTTAACCTGGAACATGGAACTTGGAACTTGGAACTCTATCTTTGATAAACAAATTACTTATCGTAAAAAAGGCTTTCGTTTTCCTGATAAAAATATATACTATTAAGTTATAGAGGTTTACCAATTATGATAATTCAACATACGCACTCTGCACAGAGCATCATCAATGAAGAAGCAATATCGGATATTATAAAAAATACAAATTATGATGATTCAAGGGTTGAGGAAGTGCTCTCAAAGGCGCTGGAGCTTAAAGGCCTGGACTACGCGGATATCACGGTACTTGGCAATATAAATGATCCCGAACTGCTGCACAGGCTTTTCGCGACAGCAAAGAAGATTAAAGAAGAAATTTACGGGAACAGGCTGGTACTTTTTGCCCCGCTATATATCTCGAATCTTTGTTCAAACGAATGCCTGTACTGCGCTTTCAGGGCCGCGAATAAACAGTTGAAGCGCAGGGCTCTGACCCAGGATGAGATCGCGAAGGAGACCGGACTGCTCATCAGCCAGGGTCACAAACGTCTGCTTCTTGTCGCGGGAGAGTCCTACCCCGGAGACGGGTTAAATTATATTCTCGATTCTATTGATACAGTGTACAAAACAAAAATCGGTAACGGTGAAATACGCCGTATCAATGTCAATATTGCGCCTATGGAAACCGGGGAATTCACCCTGCTGAAGCAGGCCGGGATAGGCACCTTCCAGCTTTTCCAGGAAACATATCATAATGAAACATATAAGAAAATGCACCTGGCAGGGAAAAAGGCGGACTACAACTGGCGCGTCACTGCAATGGACAGGGCAATGGAAGCCGGTATCGACGACGTGGGGATCGGCGTATTGTTCGGGCTTTATGACTGGCGCTTTGAGA
>CAZVYR010000025.1:0-9234 GCA_964631555.1 uncultured Leptospirales bacterium | reverse complement strand
ATCGACGACGTGGGGATCGGCGTATTGTTCGGGCTTTATGACTGGCGCTTTGAGATACTGGCTCTCATGCAGCACATCCGGCACCTGGAAGACAAGTACGGCGTTGGCCCTCATACTATAAGCGTGCCGAGGATGGAACCGGCAACAGGTTCCGCGATTGCGGATCAACCTCCCTTCCCTGTCAGCGATATTGACTTCAGGAAAATCGTAGCCATACTCAGGCTTGCAGTGCCTTATACAGGCCTTATTATGTCAACCAGGGAAACGCCGGAAATGAGGCGCGAGACCTTCGCCCTTGGCGTCTCACAGATCTCCGCGGGCAGCAGGACCAATCCCGGAGGATACACTGATGAGGAATATAACGCAAGCCAGTTTTCTCTTGGGGATCACAGGTCGCTTAATGAAGTAATAAAAGATGTTCTGAAGCTCGGTTATATCCCGTCATTCTGTACTGCGTGCTACCGCCTTGGCCGCACAGGCAGTGATTTTATGGATATGGCCAAGCCCGGGCTTATTAAAACTCATTGCCAGCCCAATGCTATTATGACGCTAAAGGAATACCTTACGGACTATGCTGATGAAGAGACGCGGGCACTGGGAAACGAAATTATTGCAAAAGAATGCAATGTCATACCTGATGAGGCCAGGAAACGGGCAACAATAAAAAACCTCCATAAGATCGAAGAAGGTTCGCGTGACATCTATTTCTAGGGGAGAGATACTGGATTCTCTTTCACTGAAGGACAGTGATAAGGAAGACCTCTTCAGAAAGGCAGTTGAACTGAGAAACAGGACAGTGTCGGATGCGCTTTATCTCAGGGGACTGATCGAATTCTCAAATATATGCGCGAACGACTGCTATTACTGCGGCATACGAAAATCGAACATGGCAGTGCGGCGTTACGAATACGGAACGGAAGATATTTTATCCTGTGTGAAAGCAGCAGCGGAAAAGGGCATGAAGTCAATTGTGCTGCAGTCAGGAGAACGCCGTGACACTGCCTTTATTAAAAATGTAACAGTGCTTCTTGAAACCATCATGCGTGAATACCCTGACATGGCAATAACCCTGTCATCAGGAGAACAAAGCCGCGAGACCTATAAGGCTTTCCTTGAGGCCGGGGCCGCGAGATACCTTCTTCGCATTGAGACGTCTGATAAAAGACATTATGAAAAGCTGCATCCCACTTCAATGAGCTTTGAAAACAGGCTGAGATGTCTTGACGACCTGAAAGAACTCGGTTACCAGGTCGGATCAGGTGTCATGATAGACTCGCCGTTTCAGACTGCGGACAATCTTGCCGATGATATACTCTTTTTTAAAAAGATCGATATTGACATGTGCGGCATGGGGCCCTATATCCCTCATGAACAGTCTCCGCTGGCTTCTCTTCCCTACGATAAGGAGCGGGCACTTGACCTTGGATTAAAGATGATCGCGGTTTTAAGGATCGCGATGCCCGATATCAACATAGCTTCGACTACCGCCCTTGAAACGTTGTCACCCAACGGCAGGGAACTCGGGCTCTCTGCAGGTGCCAATGTAGTTATGCCGCAGTTCTCACCGCCAGAAACCCGCGGGGACTATATGCTGTATAATAATAAACCGTTATTCGCGGATGATTATAATTTATTGATTGATAATCTCAGGAAAATATCACAGGAATGCAGTATGAAGCTGATTCTCAATAATCCCGGAAACCCGCTGCATTTTATAAACAGGAAACGCAGGACAGGAGTCTTGACATGAATACCAGGAACAGGATAGAAAAGGATTTTATTGGTTCCGCAGAGCTCGAAGGGGATTTCCCTTTCGGGATTCATACATGGAGGGCAATGAATAACTTCAGCTTTTCCGCTGAAAGGATCAGGCCCGATATATTCAGGAATGTGCTGATAATTAAAAAGTGCGCGGCTGTGGCCAACTTCAGGGCCGGGATCCTTCCCGAAGACATTAAAAACCGCATTGTCGAAGCCTGTGAAGAAATATTGCTTAACCTTAATGATTTTATTCCGGACATACATCCGTACCAGGGAGGTGCGGGCACTTCCGTAAACATGGCGGCCAATGAGCTGATCGCGAATATCTCTCTCAAAAATGCCGGGAGGGAGTACGGCGATTACGATTTCATAAACCCGCTTAACCACGTCAACCTGAGCCAGTCCACCAACGACGTTTATGCAACCGCGGTCAGGATATCTATCTTTAAGGCACTGAAGGCACTGCATGATTCGGTCGAGAATCTTCTGTCTTCCTTTCTTAAGAAAGAAGAGGAATTCAGGGGACTGCTGAAAATAGGAAGAACAGAGCTTCAGGACGCGATGCCGATATCCCTGGGACAGGAATTCGGCGCTTATGCCGACGCACTGGCAAGATTCCGCTGGCGGCTTGACAAGGCCAAAGACTGGATCAGGGAGATCAACCTGGGAGGGACAGCGATTGGTACCGGTATAAACGCCGACAGGGCTTATGCCTATCATGTTGTCGGGCTTTTAAGGGAAGAAATAAAAGAGCCGGTCAGCCTTTCAAGGAATCTCATTGACGGGACTCAGAATGCCGACCAGGTAGTTGAGATATCCGGGCTTGTGAAGACAGGAGCTGTTCAGATCAAGAAGATATCTTTTGATTTAAGGCTATTGTCAAGCGGACCCAAGACCGGGTTTAATGAGATCGTGCTTCCTCCCCTGCAGGCCGGAAGTTCGATCATGCCGGGGAAGGTAAATCCTGTCATGCTCGAAGCTGCAGAACAGGTTGCCATTCACGTCATTGCCTCTGACAATGCAGTCTCAATCGCTGTTTCCGAGAGCAACCTGGAGCTCGTGCAGTTCATGCCTTTTATCGCGCACAATGTGCTCAACAGCATAGAACTCCTAACTAATCTTTGCTTAAAATTATCAGGCGTTATCGCGGAAATAAAAGCGAACAAAGAAGTCCTTCGGAACAACATCGAAAAATCTTTTGCTGTCGCGACTCTGCTCGCGCCAACAATCGGCCATGAGAAGGTTGCAGAAATTATGGAACGCTCGAAGAAGAACGGCACGAGCTTTATTGAAGAAGTAAAAGCTCTGAATTATATTGACGAAAAGAAGCTCAAAAAATTACTGAGCCCGGAGATCATGGCAGGCCCTGGAATTCCCGTTCTGGATGAAGAGGAGTGATATGATTACGGGAACAATCAGGGGAGACAGGCTGCACATTGCTTTTTTCGGGAAAAGAAACGCGGGAAAATCCTCGCTGATCAACGCGCTGACAGGCCAGCCGGTTTCCATTGTGTCGGACACTCCGGGAACAACCACTGATCCCGTATTTAAATCCATGGAATTGTCACTCATCGGGCCTGTAGTCTTAATTGACACAGCAGGGATCGACGACACCAGCGAAGGACTCGGCAGCGAACGTATAAAAAGCTCGGAAAAAATACTCGGGAAAACCGACTTTGCGCTTCTGGTAGTAGACGTTTCTTCGAATAACTTTGAATATGAAGATAACCTGCTGACTGCTTTTAAACAACGCTCTACCCCGTTCATTATTGTTCTAAATAAAACCGATCTGGAATTCTCGAGGGAAACCCTTGAATGGATAAAGGAAAAATCATTCGTCCGGGTTTCAGCGAAAGATATGAATGGGATCGGGGAACTGAAAATAAGAATTCTTGAGAATTCCCCAAAGGACTGGGAGCCTCCTTTTCTGAAGGATCTTATCAGGCCGCTCGATACTGTATTGCTTGTCACACCGATAGATCTCGGGGCTCCCAAAGGCAGGCTTATTATGCCGCAAGTAAAAGCTCTGAGGGATGTGCTGGACGCGGACGCAGTTCCCGTAATGTGCAAGGAAAGAGAACTGTTATCGACTATCTCGAAATTTAAAGAGCCCCCTGCCCTGGTGGTTACAGACTCACAGGTATTTCCTCAGGTCAATGCAGACCTGCCGCGGGATATTCCGCTGACGAGCTTTTCCATTCTGTCCATCCGCCAGAAGGGCGACCTGAAACAGATGGTGAATGGCGTAATGTCTGTAAAGTCGCTGAAACCCGGGGATAAAGTTCTTATTGCGGAGAGCTGCACGCATCATCCCCTGGAGGACGATATTGGCAGGGTCAAGATCCCGCGATGGCTGAATAACTATACGGGAAATAAGCTCGATATAACAACAGTTCCGGGTTACGAATATCCCGATGACCTGAGCAAATACAAGCTGGTTGTTCATTGCGGGGCCTGCATGCTTAACAGGAAGGAGATGCTGAGGAGACAGGAGCTTCCTGCAAAAGCAGGCGTGGCTATTACAAATTACGGGGTTTTAATCTCTTTTCTGAAAGGGGTTTTCCCACGCGCCCTTGAGCCTTTCCCTGAAATGTCGGAATTCTTTGAAAAAAAGCCGCAATTCAGGGACATAAATACTGTCAGGAAAATGGCCGTACTGACTGATATTTAAAAAACTTTAAAAAATAACTGTCTACAGTTGATTTAAAAAGCCTTTGCCTCTTACGGCAGACTATTCATTAAGAGAGCTTCTATGAATCCTCACATACCTGCTCAAGGCCTGCCGCATATATATAATTTCCAGAATGCCGGACCGTTCTCAGCGGTTTCAATAACCAATCCGCTTCTTGTGATCATGCCTTCCATAATCCAGTCATACGTACTGAACTCTTCTTTGACATGGATTTCACCTTCCCTTGCCAGACGGGGACTTCCTCTTTCTTCAAGAGTCTGAATCCATGAGTCTATTCTGCTATAAAACCTCACTTCATCATTAGCATCGTTGGAAGGAAATACAATATCATAGAAAAAAAATTTACCGCCCGGTCTTAGAATTGAATAAAAACGATTAAGAGCGATCTGTTTCCAGAATCCGGGCAAATGATGAAGAACTGCCACACAAATGATCGCATCAACAGGGTCTCCCGCATGTTCATAAGTAAGCATCCCGGCTCTGCAATAAACGATATTGGTGATTCCCTGTTTCTCAGCTTTATCCTGACAAAAATCGATCATAGTAGCGGAGATATCTACTGCATATACCATCCGGCATTTTTTTGCAATATGAAGCGCAAATGCGCCTGTTCCACAACCCATATCCATAACAACGCTGTCAGGGCCTAGTCCCAGGCGTTTAATGACTTCGACTGCTTTCTGTTCGTAATTACGGAATTTGCAGTGCATGGCATCATATACTGCGACTTGTTCGATAGAAGTGAAATCTATACCACAGGGTTTATTCTCGTCATATTGCCATCTTGGGATCGATCTTGCTTGTTCAGTCATGTATACCTGGAATGATAAAAAAATAACCTCACACCCGCTTCATACAGGGTATTTTTTTACTAACTATATTACTTTCTATATTACTTTTACTAGTAATATTCCGGACCCTATACAAGCAAAGACAGTTTGGAAGTGTCAAATTTACTAATTTCAACCAATTTTACAGAATAACCATATTTTTTTAAAAGTATAATCAAAGAAGGTTATTTGGATTTATCCAGGACTTTCCGGATTGTACCTGCCAGTGTCTTTCTGTCGAAAGGCTTCATAATAATTTCCTTTATCCCAATCTCCCGCGCCTTTTCTTCATCCAGCACTGAACTATGGCCTGTACAGATGATAACCGGCATTGTCGGACGAATATTAATTATCTCACCGGCAAACTGGTCTCCGGGCATTTGAGGCATAGTCTGGTCTGTGATTACTAGATCAAACGAATCCGGGTCTTTACGAAACATTTCGAGAGCCTCCAGGACAGACGTAGTTGCCAACACATTATATCCCAGATTCTCCAGGATTATTTTTCCAAGATTGACCAGAGAAGGTTCGTCGTCTATAAAAAGAATTTTTTCTGTTCCAGATTGCGGAATCATAATAATAGCCTTGTCCTCTTTAGTTTTATTTCCCGACAGCGGAAGATAAACCCGGAAAACAGTACCTATACCAAATTCACTCTCAACTTCAATAGCACCCCCATGCTCCTGAATAATACCATGAACTACTGCAAGCCCCATTCCCGTACCGTTTTCTTTTGTTGTAAAGAATGGATCGAATATGCGAGGGATGGTTTCCGGAGCTATGCCGCTGCCTGTATCTTTAACCGTAAAAAGCGCATATAATACTTCGCCAGAATTCACTTGTTTAGCAGGGCTGTATTCTCCCGGCTCAAGCTGTTTTAATTCAATAGAAATCTCACCCTTTTCATTTTCAAGCGAATGATACGCGTTAGTACACAGGTTAAGCACAATCTGATGTAACTGTGTTCTGTCTGCCTGTACGGAACCGGTATTCCGATCAATATCCGTGCTGATTTTAACAGTTGCCGGAATTGTCTGTTTGATCAGATTTATTGCTTCTTCTATTATTAAAGATAAATTTATCAGCTTTTTAAGCGGTTTACCTTTCCTGCTGAACATCAATATCTGAAGTATAAGTTCTTTCGCACGAACCGCTGCAGACAAAACAGAATCAAGATATTTTCTGTCCTCTGTTTCTTCAGGCAGATTGTCTTTGACCAGCTCCGTATAGCCCTGAATCGCGTTTAAAATATTATTGAAGTCATGCGCGATTCCCCCGGCAAGCGTGCCGAGGGCTTCCATTTTCTGGCTCTGTCTTAAACTTTCTTCCAGACGCTTTTTTTCTTCCTCTGTTTTTTTAAGCTTTGATATATCCCTTGCAATACCCTCTACCCCGGTAAAATTCCCCAGGCCATCAGTCAGTAACTTTGAATTCGTTGACAGCATGATATATGTGCCGTCTTTTTTTCTGATCTCGGATTCAAAATTTTCCACATGACCATACTGCTGCAGTTGTGCCAGAAGCTCATCACGCCGGGCAGGGTCCCTGTAAAAGTTAACTATACGCGTGCCTATCACTTCTTCAGGCCTGTAACCGGTTATTTTCTCCAAAGAAGGCGAAATTAAAATAAAATTACCGTCTTTGTCTGACCTGTAGCTTATGTCAATCAGACTCTCAAAAAGCTCACGGTGGCGTTTTTCAGATTTTTTTAATTCCAACACCATCTTATACCGGTTTTCTTCCTGAACGAGCAAAAGACCGGTAAAGAACAATCCGAGAAAGACAGCAAAGCCGTACGGCAGACTCATAGCCTTCATTAGTTCCCAGCCCTTATGAATATCCCCTATAGGGAGAAATCCGGGCAGGATGAATATTGATGCTGCCAGTGCAGCTATAATATCTTTAATAATACTGTCGATTCGTCCGCGCAGTGCGAATATACTTATCCCTGCTATTGCAGCCAGGCTGACACCTAAAACGCCTCCGAACTTGCCCAAACCTCCCAGGAATACTCGGTAAGAGCCTGCCATTATTGCAGAGAGAATCGCAGACAGTGGCCCGCCGAAAGCACCGCTTAAGATCACAATTGCATTTCTCTGGTCTACTATGACGCCTTCGGCTACAGGTATTTTAACATGCATACAGACAATAGCGAACAGACCAAAACAAAATCCGGATGTTAATTGCCGTTTATATGAAAACGATTCTCCGAAATAACTAATAAAGAAGCCGTAGAATGCGATAAGGACAATAAAAATCGCAAGATTGTTGAACAATCCGAGAAATAGATCAATACCTGAAACCATATTATGACCCCATCTCTGATTTAATATACCGATATTATGTGTCCTTAAAACCTCTTCTACGCACTATTGTTTGATTATAACCAGGAAAATTGAAATGCCTGCCACAAGCAGGTAAACCATTTACAATCATCACCGGCCTGGACCGGTGTACGACTGTAAAATCACGGATCATTATATAGCTATATTTTTATTCAGTTCCCGGGCAGTCCCCTCCCCCAGTCCGGACTGCCTGGAAAAATAATAATTTACATTTCCATTAGCTTTACTTAATAACAGCAAAGAACAAAAACGTAAAAAAAAAGTTTTAAAATAAATAATTTAAGTGATAAGTCTTACAGAGAGAACCAAGACCATTATAGGAAGAACAATATAATATTATTTCATATAATACCATGAAGATCACGAATGCAATAATAATCTTCTGTCTTTTAAAATGTCAATGGAAATTTTAAGAAAAATCAATTACAGGAGGTAACAGTTCATAAAATGGGCGGTAATAACTCAATATCAGTTATATTACATACTGCAAATCAATATAATCGCTGTTTATTTCCGAATTCTTCGATAAATGTAAAAAATATTCCGTAATAGTATTATCTATATTTTCCAGTTTTTTTAATGAGATATGGGCTGCCCGGTTCCTTCCGTTTTCTTTTGCAATATACAATGCAAAATCACATAAATTTATTGTATGTTCGAGAGTCAGAAGACCCGGATACCTGCTATCCAGTGGAATATTCGCACTGCCGATCGAACAGGTAATATGGATTATTTCATTCTCCAGTATTTCAATGGAGGTTCTTTGAATGATGTCTAATATTTTTTTTGAAAATATTTTTGTATATTCCGGTTTGGTATTTTGTAACAGGATAAGAAATTCTTCTCCTCCCCATCGCACAAGAACATCATCCGTCCTGATTATTTTTTTTAATATTTCGGATATTTTAACAAGAACATTATCTCCTGCCTGATGTCCATAAGTGTCATTGACTTTTTTAAAATAATCGATATCAATTAAATAAACAGCGAAAACTTTACCTTTTATACGTGAATCTCTTTTTTCCTCACTGCTCAGTAACCTGACCTGGTTTTTAATAAAATTTTCCGATATTTCCGACACAACCTCATAGATATATCTTCTGTTACGTAGTGTAGTCAAAGGATCCTTGAGGGATAAGTCCTTAAGTTTTTTATTTACTTCTGCAAGCTGGGCTGTTCTTTCCTTTACCTTTTCTTCCAGGTTCTCATACAGCCTGGCATTTTCAATTGAAATAGCCGCCTGGGAAGAGAGTATTTTCAGAAGTTTTAATCTTTCATCTGTAAAAGCATTTGTAGCAAGATTATTTTCGAGGTACAATATCCCGGAGATTTTTCCTTTATGAATTATAGGCGAGCAGAGAAGTGATTTTATTTTGTTTCTCTTTATATACGGATCGTTCGTAAAAGCTCCGTCGTTACAGGCGTTATTTAATATAATGTCTTCACCGGATTTATTGACGTAATGTACTATCCTTGATGACAGATCAGGGCTTTCTTCTACTGGAATAGATTCAAACTCTCTGATTTCCTTATCTGCTTCCCCGTATGCTTCAATACAGAGATTCTTATTTTGTTCATTTCCCAGGATAAGAAATCCTTTCTGGGC
>CAZVYR010000024.1:16523-23043 GCA_964631555.1 uncultured Leptospirales bacterium | reverse complement strand
CCTTCAAGGGGAATGTCGTCCCTGTTCGGGAGATCGATGAGCTTGCCCGGTGATCTTAATATTATGTTCGAAACCGCGAACAGGAATAAAAAAAGTATTACGCTTGATCTGAAAAAGGACAGGGGAAAGAAGCTGTTATTTGAGATCATTGAGAAGTCGGATGTGTTTTGTACAAATTATTCTCTTTCAGCCATTGCAGAGCTTGGATTAGACTATGAGACTCTGTCAAAATATAATCCTAAGTTAATTTACGGGATGGCAACTGGTTATGGTACTTCAGGGCCTGATTCCAATAAGCGTGCTTTCGATACAATAGCACAGGCTCGTTCGGGTATTATGTATGCGGTGGGAGAACCTGACAGCCCGCCGTCACAGATAGCAGGGCCGATTTTTGATCAGATGACAGGGACACTTCTTGCGTATGGTATTTCGGCTGCTATTGTCGCAAGGGACAGACAGGGAATCGGGCAAAAGGTCGAAGTATCTCTTTTAGGCTCAGGATTACATTTGCAGGCATATAATGTTAATACGGTTCTTCTGCGCGATCGTCCGATACCCAGGCCTTCCAGGCTTAATTCGCGGAATCCATTAGCTAATCATTATGAGTGTTCTGACGGGAAATGGATATTATTTGCCGAGGCCCAGTCCGACAGATTCTGGCAGGATTTTTGTAAAGCTATAGGGAAGCCGGAATTGGAAAAGGACAAAAAATTTTCAAGTGCCAAGGCTAGGAATGATAACCGCTCTGAACTAATAAAAAAATTCGATCAGGTATTTTTACAAAAAGACAGGAACGAATGGGTGAGTATATTTGAAAAACACGGTGGGGGGATTGCCTTTTCATCTGTAGTTGATCCTATGGAGCTTAAGGATGATTATCAGATATTAAGCAATGAATATATAAAGGAAGTTGAGCATCCGGTTCTCGGGAATACAAAAGTTATCGGATGTCCGGTCACCTTAGGAAAGACGCCGGCTGATATAAAAGATGCGGCAGCGCCTAACTTTGGTGCGAATACGGAAGAAGTGTTGATAGATGTTTGCAATTATAGCTGGGATGATATTGTCAAATTAAAAGATGATGAAGTGATATAATATCAGGTATTTACGTATTTGATAATCAGTCGATCTAAATGTTTATGCGGGAGAAAGAGATGAAGGCTGAAGTAATAAAAAAACACATTGATGAAGATGATTTCATGAAGATGCGGGGAAAAGAACTTTCCTTATGGCCAACCGGAAGGGAGGTCAATCTGGAAGAGGCAGTGGAATATCAGTTGAATTTGCCTGATAGCAAGAATTTTTGCAAGGTCGTTCAAAAATTGCGTGAGCAGGGCAGGACAGTTGTTTTCCCCAGGGCAGGCCAGCCTGTGCTGGAAGATGAAATAGAACTCAACAAAACTCTTGTAGAAACCGGTATTCCGTTGTTACCTGTTACAACGGATAGCTATACCAGGGGACTGCAGTTGAATAAAGCCCAGGCAGCTCTTGATGAAAGCATAAGAACAGGTAAGCCAATGTTAAACGGCTATCCTATAATCAATCATGGAGTAAAAAACACAAGAAAGGTTGTTGAGGCCTGTGACGCTGCTTTTAATTTGAGGATAGGGGGACCATTAGCCCAGAAACTTGGGGCCGAGATCGCGTTTGCTTCCGGAATGACAGCACTACCTCCAAGTATATTCCAGTTATTCGCGAATTACGACAAGAAAGCAACTCTCGCGGATTGTATTAAACATTGCCAATATGTATTCAGGCTTATGGGATATTACGCGGACAAAGGTGTTACAATCACTGCTGATATACATGGCTGGAATCCTAATGCGGTTTTTCCTCTAAGCATACATATTGCCTCAATAATCCTCACCGCGATAATCGGAGCAGAGCAGGGAGTCAAGAGTATTATTCCATTAATTGAGTTTCAGGGGTATATTGCCCAGGATTTGGCATGGTTTAATCTTGCTCCAAGATTAATAAGGGAATACCTGGATAAATCCGGTTATAAGGATGTTATGATCCCGGGTGCTTTTGCTAACCAGATACCGCTTTATCCAGTTCCCCTGGATCAGGGAGGGGCATTCGCGTATATGAATTATACGGCAGTTGTTGCAGCTTTGGCAAAGGCAGAGGCTTCGTATTTAAGAACTATAGATGAAGGTGCGGGTATTCCTACTAAAGAAGCACATGCAGTAAGTTACAGGTCTGCTAACTGGATATTTGATGTAATGAGAACACAGGATTTTAAATTCGATAGTGAAGACGTGAAGACAGAGGAGAAAATAGCAGAAAAGGAAGTCAGATCAATAGTTGATAAAGTCTTGGAAATGGGTAACGGCGATGCTGTTACAGGTGCTGTCCGTGCAGTTGAATCCGGGATTCTTGATTCCCCTTTCGCGGCGAATATCAATGTTAAAGATAATGTTATGGGTGTAAGGGATATTCGGGGAGCCTGCAGATTTCTGGAATTCGGGAATCTTCCTCTTCCAAAAGAGGTTAAAGAATTTCATAGAAGCAAGATAGCGGAAAGGGAAGCTGCTGAAGGGATAAAACTGGACTACCATGCCTCTCTTAAGGATTTCTGGGCATTTAGTAAAGGGACTATAAAGGGTATGCCGCCTTATAACAATTAGCTTATTTTATTTCTATCAAGAAATCGGTTCTGAAGGAACAATAAAAAGCAATTACAATAATTGAATTAAAATCGTCTCTCATAAGGAAAATCCGAAGGAGGTATTTTGGGAGAAAAATATACAGTAATTACCGGTACTGTTGGAATGGATGCGCATGTTATCGGTACCAAGGTTGTATCACGGGCATTCAGAGATGCCGGTTTTAATGTTGTTGAGCTTGGAGCACAGACACTGCCTGAAGAGTTTATTAAAGTGGCACAGGAAACGAATGCTGATGCGATCCTTATGAGTTCTCTCTATGGTATGGCTGAGCTTGATCTCAGGGGCTTTAAAGAGAAATGCATGGAAGCAGGACTTGCGAATGTTTTTCTTTATCTTGGAGGGCTTCTGGGATTGTCACGGCATAATTTTTCTGAGGATGTTGATAAGTTTAAAGAATTAGGGTTTGACCGCGTATATCCTCCTGAAGCTGATCTGAAATCGGCTATAAACGATCTGAAAGAAGATTTGAAGGCCAGGGATTTAGACAAATAGGAAATGAATGATAAAAAGCTTTTAGTCGACTTTGGAAGTACTTTTACCAAAGTTGTTTGTATAGATCTTTCGCAAAATATGATAATAGCAAAATCCAAGCATTTTTCTACAGTTGAAACAGATGTCACAGAAGGTTTGAGGGAATGCTTAAAGGATATTTCAAATGATTCGGGTATAAGGGATATTGATAAGGTTGAATCCTTTGCCTGCAGCAGTGCTGCAGGTGGTTTAAAGATTGTGTGTATAGGATTCGTACCGGATTATAGCAGCCAGGCTGCAAATCTTGCTGCACTTGGAGCCGGAGCAAAGGTTGTTGGTTGTTTTTCATTTGAAATCACAAAAAGGGAAATTGATCAGATCGGAGATATGGATCCTGATATAATCCTGCTTACCGGGGGAACTGACGGCGGTGATAAGAAAGTAATAATTCATAATTGTAAAATGCTATCTTCCCGCGATTGGCCTGATACACATATTATAGTAGCGGGAAATAAAGCCGCTCAGGATGAGATCAGTGCGATTGTTAATGAAAACTATAATATCTCCTTAGTAAATAATGTAATGCCTGAAGTTGGCCGGCTTGAGGTAAACCCCTGCAACAATAAGATCAGAGAGCTATTCATCAATAATATTGTTGAAGCAAAGGGTATTGGGAAGGCAAGAGCTTTGATTAAAAATATACTCATGCCTACACCTTTGGCAGTACTGGATGCGGCCAGGTTGCTGGCTGAAGGTTACGGGGATATCAGCGGGATTGGTGAATTGATGGTGGTCGATGTTGGCGGTGCCACTACGGATGTACATTCCATTGCTGAAGGAAAACCTACCAGGAGATCGGTTTCTCAGGTGGGTTTGCCTGAGCCTTATGCCAAAAGAACTGTGGAAGGCGATCTGGGTTTGAGGTATAATATAGATAAACTTCTTGAGCTTGCCAGGGAACGGGGATTCCCCTCGGATATTGAGCAGATTGCTGTGCGATTTCAGGTGCCCGGGTATTTTCCGGATAACAATAAGGAAAAAGATTATCATGCACGTTTATCGCGGCTTGCAGTTGAGATCGCAATCAACAGGCATGTAGGAAGGATTGAAGCAAAATATGGGATTACAGGGGAAATGTTTTTTCAATACGGTAAGGATTTTTCGAATGTACGTTCCGTAATCGGCACAGGTGGGCCGATTATATATTCCGGGAATTCGAAAAATATCCTGCTCGGCGCATTATTCCAGGAGGATGCGCCCTTTATACTGAAACCCGTGTCCCCTAAATTTTACCTGGATGCTGATTATATCTTATATGCCGGTGGTTTGCTAAGCCAGTTCGATCCTGAGAGAGCTTTGGCTTTTATGCTTAAACATATAAAGGAATTTTGATATTTTGTATAATATTTTAATTTGTGAGGAAATTCATTACAGGAGAAGCTGAATGCTCAGTCACTGCAGAGTGCTGGATTTAACGGATGAGAAGGGATTTTTATGCAGTAAGATACTCGCTGATCTTGGGGCTGATGTAATTAAAATCGAGAGACCTGGTGGGATAGAATCCGGAAGGATAGGGCCTTATTATGGAGATGATTCTGATCCTGAGAAAAGTTTGTACTGGTTTTCTTATAATACGAACAAGAAAGGCATCACTTTGGACATTCAAAAAAAAGAGGGACGGGATATTTTCCTGAAGCTTGCAGGCACTGCTGATTTTGTAATAGAATCTTCGCGTCCGGGTTTTATGAATGAAATAGGTCTTGGGTATGAGTTTGTTAAGAAAATAAAGAATGATATTATTTATGTCGCAATAACGCCTTTTGGTCAAAAAGGGCCGTACAAGGATTTCAAGGCATCTGATATAACGATCATGGGCATGTCTGGGATGCTGTACCTGACCGGGGACAGGGACAGGGCACCCCTTAATATAAGTATTCCACAATCATATATGCTGGCTGGGGCTGATGGAGCAGTGGGTTCCATGATAGCTTATTATAACAGGGAAAAGACCGGGGCGGGCCAGTTCGTGGATATCTCTATGCAGCAGAGTGCAGGCTGGTTTTTAGCTTTTACGATTCCTATGTGGGAGATGTACAGGACAAATTTAGTACGCGCTGGGGTTATGCGAAGCGGGAATTCGCCTCAGCGACAGGTGTGGCACTGCAAGGACGGTTATGTCTTTTTCTTTATTCTCGGAGGTATTGCCGGTGCCAGGACAGGCCGTCAGCTCGTCAAATGGATGAAAGATGAAGGTTTTGGAGACGAATACCTGATAAACCTGGAATGGGAAAAATTCGACATGGGTGCTGCTACAAAAGATGTTCTTGATAAGATATCACGGCCTGTGAGTGAGTTTTTTCTCAAGTTGGCGAGGAAGGATATTCTAAAGGCGGCAATAGAAAGAAAAATAATGGTCTGTCCTCTGTGGAGTATGAGTGACCTCTTGAATGATGCTCATTTAAAAGAACGGAATTTTTGGGTTGAGATTGATTATCCAAACCTGGGAGCAAAGATCCCATACCCTCGTCAATTTATGAATATTAGAGGATCGGATATCCCCAGAGTTCGCAGGGCTCCTTTGATCGGTGAACATAATGCTGAAGTATACGGGGCAATGGGTTATACTGAACAGGATTTACAAAATTATAAACAAGCAGGTATTATATAAATGGCCGGTTCTGTTAATAATAAAAAGAATGGAAATGTCTTTTCGGGGATCACTATAGCAGGATTTTATACTGCAATGGTAGGCCCTCTGACTGCGAAATTTTTTGCGGATTATGGGGCTACTGTTATCAGAATAGAGACAAGTAAAAGGCCGTGTGTCAGCAGGACGTCTCCTCCGTTCAAGAATAAGGAGCCCGGCCTGAACAGAAGCGGTTATTTTAATCATTTTAACGGGAATGTCTACAGCATGGCTATTGACATGAAAAATCCCCTTGGTGTTGAAGTTGCCAGGAAGCTTATAAGTAAGTCCGATATTGTCATGGATAATAATTCCCCGAGTGTAATGGAAAAATGGGGACTCGGATATGAGGATGTTAAAAAGATAAAGCATAATATTATAATGCTGCGGCAGAGCGGATTCGGATACAAAGGTCCGTACAGGGAACTTGGTGCATATGGTATGACGCTTGCGGCAATGACAGGTATCCCGAATTTTATCGGGTGGCCTGACAGGGAGCCTCTTCCTGTGGGAGTAGGCGCTTATACTGACTGTATTAGTCCGAGATACGCGGCTGTAGCTTTAATAGCTGCTTTGGATCATTTAAACAAGACAGGTGAGGGCCAGCTTATCGAGCTTGCCCAGTTAGAGACTGCATTAACATTTTTTCTTCCAGGTGTCCTGGAATTCGCAGTTAACGGCAGGGAACCAT
>CAZVYR010000024.1:0-16423 GCA_964631555.1 uncultured Leptospirales bacterium | reverse complement strand
TTAACATTTTTTCTTCCAGGTGTCCTGGAATTCGCAGTTAACGGCAGGGAACCATCGCGTACAGGCAATGCAATTCCTTATGCGGTTCCGCATGGAGTGTATCCATGTAAAGGTGAGGACAAGTGGTGCACTATCGCTGTATTCAATGACAATGAATGGGAAAGTCTTTGCAACTTGATCGGAAAGCCGGAGTGGCTGAGGGATAGCAGGTTTAATTCATTGGCCGGCAGAAAAAGCATGGAGAAAGATATTGATGTTATTATCGGGGAATGGACTTCGGCGTTAAGCGCGGAAGAAGTAATGATTAAAATGCAAAATGCCGGTGTGCGAGCGGGGGTGGTCAAGAACGCGGAAGAGATTTATAATGACAGACAGTTGCGTGAACGGAATCTTTTTTGGCCTTTGGAACATGCCGAGACAGGTACTTTCACTCATCTGGGTACAAGTTTTGAAATGTCCGGAACTCCCGGAAGGCCGTATATGCCCAGCCCCGGGCTGGGGGAACATACGGAATACATTTGCAGTGAAGTACTCGGATTAACAGATGAAGAATTTATCGGGTACCTGCAGGAAGGTGTGTTTGAATGAGTTGCCCGATAGAATGATATCAGGTTTTATACATTACAGATAAGAGGGATAAGAATTATGAAATATGATTATGTATTATACGAGAAGGAAGGCCAGGTAGCATATATAACATTGAACAGGCCCGACAGGCTGAATGCAGTCTCTCCCGAACTTGTAACAGACTGGTCTGCCGCGATTACTGAGGCAGAGGAAGACGATGATGTAAAAGTAATAGTGTTCAAAGGCGCAGGCCGGGCATTCAGCGCAGGAGCTGATCTTACAGGAGTAGGATTCGTATACGGGATGAAGGAGCCAAAGGCAGGGGAAAAAGGAGAATTAAGGCGTATTCCCCAGCGGGCAAAGTTGAAATTTGACAGGAATATGTTTCTGGATTTTCACAGGAAGATTCTCTTTTGCAAGAAGCTGACAGTTGCCCAGTTGCATAAATATTGTCTCGGCATTGCTTTTAACCTTGTGCTCCATTGCGATCTTATTCTTGCTGCCGAGGACTGTAAGGTTGGGCATGTAGAGGAAAGGCTTGGGCAGGGAGGAATGACTATATCACCTATAATGATACTCCGCTGCGGTTTTACCAGGGCTATGGATCTCTGCCTCACAGGCAAAATGATTACCGGGAAACAGGCTTATGATTATAATCTTATCAACAGGTCGGTACCTGCTGATATACTTGATAATGAAGTAAAGGAACTCGCGAATGGCCTGGCACTTTATCCGAAAGATGGTATTGCCATAGGTAAAGCAACAAGGGAAATGATGTATATGACCATGGGTATAGACAGGGGGCTGGTTGATCATTATATTATGCACAGCTTTCAAACGAATAAGGTTCTTGAACAAGGAGAGATTAATTTTTTTAAGAACAGAAGAGATAAAGGAGTAAGAGAAGCAGCGCATGATAAACACGATTATTTTAAAGCACTTGATAAATAATACAAAATATTCATTTAATTAGGAGAATACAAATATATTAAGCAATTGACTTTTATGGAGGTGCTCCGGAAAATTGAAATAACCAAATTGCTTATGAAATAACAAATGAGTTATCAGGTTATATTATTTTTATAAAGGCTGAGGAAATGGCTAAAAAGGTAAGAACAAAAAAGCTGTCAAAAGATGCAATATTATCAGAAGCAAAACAGTTGTTCAGTATCAAAGGTTACAAAGGGACGACTTTAAGAGATTTGACCAGTTCTTTCGGTGTATCTAGACCTTCAATATATTATTATTATAAAAGTAAAATGGAGATATTATCCGAATTGCACTCAAAAGGTTTTAACGAGGCAATGAATAACTTTGATAAGATTCTTTCAACCGATCTGGATACAAAGGAGAAATTCAGGCAAATACTGGAGGTGCATACACGGAACCTGGCAAATGATACAGAGCTTTCGAAGATATTCTATCTCGACGAAATGGAGATGCCCGGGAAATTAAGAAATGAGATAAAAAAGAGAAGAAGGGGATATACTGAAAAAATAGTCGAAGTATATAAAAGAGGCGTTGAAGAGAGAATTTTTAAAAAGATAGATCCTAAAATGGCTGTGTATTTACTCCTTGGTGCGTGCACTTGGCTTACTATGTGGTACTCTCCCAGGAAAGATATTAAACCGGAAATTATTGTTACTTATTTAATGAATATCCTTACAGAAGGATTTGAGGAAAAGAAATAATATTATTTAAATTAACAATATGAATTACAGGACAATCGAATATACTGAAAAAGAACATATCGCCATAATAAACTTAAGGGATATGAGATATAATAATAGTGCTATTGATTTATCATACGAGCTTTCGGAGGTTTGCTCCGCTATTGTTACAAGAGACGATATTTATACTGTTGTATTATCAGGAATTGCAAGCGGGCTTGTATCATCGGAAGCGGATTTTATAACAGGCGTTTCAGATTATGATAAGGCTGGATATGTCGAAGCTTTTCCTGTTGCTGAATCTGTCGCAAATATTGATAAGCCGGTTATAGCAGCTATTGACGGGGAAGCATACAACCAGGCACTGGAGATATTTTTAGCCTGTGATTTGAGGATTGCATCAGAAGGATCTCGATTTGGGTTTCAACAAATTAAAGATGGTTTGATCCCCTGGAACGGGGGTACACAGAGGCTTGCCCGCCTGGCAGGGAAGGCTAAGGCACTTGAGATGATTTTAACAGGAATGGTCATTGATTCTGCGGAGGCTTACAGGATCGGTCTTATAAATAAATTAGTTTCAGGAAATGAAATAAAAGATACTGTAATAGAAATTGCCCGGGAAATAACAAACAAAGGCCCGGTTGCTTTAAGATATGCCAAAGAAGCGATCAATGCGGGGATGGATTTAACCCTGGAACAGGGATTACATCTGGAGGCTGATCTATATATGTTATTGCATACATCAGAAGACAGGACAGAGGGTATTAAGGCGTTCCGGGAAAAAAGGAAGCCTCTGTTTCATGCTAGATGAAGTGACAGCAACCCGGAGACAGGTTTATGAGTATTTTTAAGACTTTGCTTTATGAAAAAAGTGACGGGATCGCTCGTGTGACTCTTAACCGTCCTGAAAGCCTTAATGTCTATAATATTCAGATGAGGGATGATCTGTATGAGGTTCTTAAGGCTATCAGGGATGACAATGAAGTAAAGGTTGTAATTTTCTCAGGAGCAGGAGAAAAAGCCTTTTGCGCTGGTGCGGATTTAAGTGAGTTCCTTACTGCACCGGCGCCTGTTAAAGCACGGCAAGTGCGCTTTCAGCGGGATATCTGGGGATTGTTTTTAGCTATTCAGCAGCCTCTTATCGCAGCTTTGCATGGATATGTACTTGGTTCGGGTATAGAAATTTCGCTTTGTTGTGACATAAGGATCGCCTCCGATGATGTTCGGTTCGGGCTGCCCGAAGTCGGCCTGGGAATTATTCCTGCGGCAGGCGGAACACAGACTCTGCCAAGACTTATAGGCAGAGGCAAAGCCCTTGAGATGCTTTTAATGAATCAATGGGTAAACGGTGAGGAAGCATTCAGGATCGGGTTGATAAATCATTTAATTCCGAAAGATAAATTATTACATACTGCCGGGGAAATGGCAAAGAAGATCGCCTCGTATGATTCTACTGCTGTTCGTTACGCAAAACAGGCGGTTATTAAGGGGCTGGATCTGACGTTATCCCAGGGTCTGGATATGGAGAAGAGACTTGCGGCGCGACTTACAGGAAAGATTAATATAAATAAGAAATAATCTTACGATCCTCTATTTCAGTTAAATATGCTGTTCATTTGCTGTGCAGAAGCTTTGCCGATACCATTCTGTATACGGCTTTGAAACGGAGGGGAAGCGGTTTTGAGACGGAGCGGATACGACTTTGGAACGGAGAGGAAGCGGACTGTTTTAGATTTATCTTTTCATAAGAATGTAAATAAAAGACTCACTTATAAGGGATTTTGTCATGAACAAGGTATCCGGGAATATAGAAGAAGCGATATCCGGAATTGAGGATGGAGCTGTGATCGGTATCGGAGGATTTTTTGCAGCAGGTGTGCCGAGGCAATTGCTGAAGGGCCTGATCGAAAAAGGAGTGAAAAATCTTACATTCGCCTGTGGTTCGGGCCCATTGCTGGGAGCATTGGATGAATTAAACGCATTAGTCGATAACGGACAGATCAGCAAGGTTATTGATTCATACGGCCTTTTCCGTTCAGCGAGCAAGGGTTTGCAGCATCCGTTTGAGCAGAAGATACGGGATGGAGAAATAGAACTGGAAGTTTATCCGATGGGTACTTTATGCGAGAAATACAGGGCTGCAGGCGCAGGGATCCCTGCATTTTTTGTTCCTACTGGCACGGGGTCCATGGTAGAAGAAACGGTGCTCACTAATATTGAAAAAAACCGGGTAAAGAAAGAGGTGCGTGTTATTGACGGTCAGAGCTGCATACTGGAATACGCTCTTAAACTGGATTATGCTTTTATACATGGCTATAAAGGAGACCACGAAGGCAATATTTGCTATCGTAAGACTGCCCGTAATTTTAATCATATCATGGCTACTGCCGCTGATGTGACTATTGCTGAGGTTGAAGAACTCGTTGCTCCCGGAGAGCTTGAACCTGATTCTGTTCATACACCGGGTATTTATATAAATAGTGTTGTAAAGGTCCCGAAACTTGTTATTAATATTACTAATCTGTAACAGGGAGGCAAGGATTGAAGAAGTACGAAGGATTACCGCGTGAAATTATTGCCTTAAGGGTTAGTAAGGAAATCAAAGATAATTCGTATGTGAATCTCGGGATAGGGATTCCTACTCTGGTAGCAAACTGGATGGATGGCAAGGATGTAATACTTCAGTCTGAAATAGGTATGCTGAAGACCGGTAACCTGGCTGAAGGGGATGAAGTAGATCAGGATCTTATAAACGCTAGTTGCCAGGCAGTTACCGAAGTCCCGGGGAGTGTTTATTTCGATATTTGTGAGTCTTTCGCAATGATCAGGGGCGGGCACGTTGATATTACGGTTATGGGTGCTTACCAGGTAAACGCGTCAGGAGATTTTGCTTCATGGTACAATCCTTCAAGGGCACTCCAGGGAGTCGGGAATATCGGCGGTTCTATGGATCTTGCCATTGGTGCTAAAAAGCTTTTTATCGCGATGGAGCATACGACAAATGACGGGAAACCCAAGATAGTATCCGAACTTATATATCCGGCAACTGCAAAGAATAAAGTGAATATAATATTTACTGATCTGGCGGTAATTGAAGTTACACATGAAGGTTTGCTTCTTAAAGAGATTTATCCCGGCCTGGGTCCTGCAGATATTCAAAGTATAACCGAACCTGCACTAATTGTTTCGCCTGATCTTAAGGAAATTGAGTTGTAAAAGCTAAAGTATTATTTCGTTAAAAAAGTTTTTTATAACATTTTATTACATAGAAGTTTAGAAAAATATAAAAAGTCCTGAATTTTATATAAATGTGTAATTATTTGTTTATATTATAATTAGAGGAGAGTTATTAACTGATGGCTAATCAAGTAGGAAAGAGATATATTTGCAAGAAATGCGGTGCTGAAATAATTGTTACCCGCGGAGGCAACGGAACTTTGAAATGCTGCGAGCAGCAGATGGAAGAGAAAAAGTAAGAAACAATAATTATTTATAAGTAGTATAAGCATGAATGTTATTTAAACAGGGGTTATTATAAATGCCACAACTTGGAAAAAGATATCGTTGTGAAATATGCGGAACCGAAGTTCTTTGCACAAAAGCCGGCGAAGGGAAACCCGTATGTTGTGAAAAGGAGATGCAGGTTCAGGAACCAAAGCCTTTGCCTTCCTCGGATTAAGACGGGAAGACAAAATGAACCTGTTGAACGGACTCAGAGTTCTGGATTTATGCGACGGGAAAGGAACTTTCTGCTCAAAGCTGTTTGCTGACCTGGGTGCTGATGTAATTAAGATTGAGAGACCCGGCGGTGACCAGTCAAGAATGACAGGCCCATTCCTGGGTGATATCTCTCACCCTGAAAGAAGCCTGTCTTTTTTTTACAGTAATACAAATAAATGCGGCATCACACTTAACCTGGAAACAGACAAAGGAGTTGAAATATTCCTAAGACTGGCCAGGACAACAGATGTTATTATTGAATCCTTTCAGCCCGGATACCTGGAGACTCTCGGTCTGGATTACATTTCATTAAAAAAAGTAAATCCGGCAATTATTTTGACTTCTATTACAGGATTCGGGCAGACAGGGCCGAGAAAAGATTATAAATCGTGCGATATTGTTGCCTCTGCTTTCAGCGGCCAGATGTATGTGACAGGGTCGCCGCACCTTCCTCCTGTTAAAGTCTATGGTGAACAATCTTATTTTACAGCTTCGCTATTCGCTGCTGCTGGAATTCTTCTCGCGCTTCGTAAAAGAACAAAGAGCGGAGATGGAGATCATATTGACGTTTCATTGCAGGAATCCGCGCTTTCATGCATGGACCATGTAATGATTCGATATTATCAGGATAACATTATATCGGGCAGGCTTGGGAACAGGCATTGGGATAATTTATTTTTTATTTTAAGGTGCAGTGACGGCTTTATACACATGACGCCATTCAGGGACTGGGATACTCTAATTGAACTTCTGGATGATGCAGGAATGGCCGGGGACCTAACAGAAGAAAAATGGACAGACGAGGGATACCGTATCCGTCACGCGGATCGTGTTATTGATGTGCTTGGAGAATGGACAGTAACATTTTCTGTGAACGAGCTTTTCGACTTAGCGCGCATCATGCATTTCCCATGGGCGCCTGTATCTTCCCCGGCCCAGGTAATGGACAGTCCTCAGCTCAAGGTACGGGAGTTTTTTATGGATTTTAAAGATCAGGCTAGCCAAATGACAGGGATATTTCCGGGATTGCCGTTTAAATTCCGGAATAATTTACCTGGCCAGTATAAAAGTGCGCCACTGATTGGTGAGGATAATGACCGGATTTATATTGAAGAGCTTGGATATACAAAAGAAGAAATAACAGAGTTTTCTTCACAGGGGATTATTTAATATTGCATCATGCGCAGGGATATAAATCCTGAAAAGCCAATACGATTTGCTGTTCTGAAATTTATATTTTTAAACAAAGCAGCAGCACGGCCGGATAGACATGAAAGAAATATACCAGGAAAAGTAAAATGGATCAGGGGATACTGAACGGGATAAGAGTGCTTGATTTTACACGGGTACTGGCAGGACCTTATGCTACAAGGATTTTCGGTGATTTTGGAGCTGAGATAATAAAGGTTCAGTCCGGAAAGGCATCAAACGGAATTGAAGCCAATACAGGGACATACTTCAGTACCTGGAACCGGAACAAACTTAGTATTGCCCTGGATATGGGCTTCCCGGAAGCAAGGGATGTCGCGTTGAAGCTTGCGGGTATTAGCGATGTAGTTATCGAGAATTTTTCACCCAGGGTGATGCTGAACTGGGATATTGGTTATGATAAGATAAAGGAAGTGAAAGAAGATATAATCATGATTAGCATGTCGGCAATGGGTCAGTCCGGCCCATGGAGGGATGTGACTGCCTTTGCGCCGGCGATACAATCAATTTCAGGCTTGACATTCCTTACATCGCATGACAGTCATAATCCGGAAGGTCCGGGATATTCATATTCGGATACTATCGCGGGCCTTTATGCAGTGGTTGCTGTTCTTGCAGCCCTGGATTACAGAGACAGAACCAGCCAGGGGCAGTATATTGACCTTTCCGAGTATGAGGCTGCTTGTACCTTGCTCGGTCCGGCCTTTCTGGAATCAAGCCTTAATAAAAAAGAAATACTTCCGCAAGGCAATAGATCGGATGATGTTCCGGCTGCTCCTTACGGATGCTACAAATGCCGCGGGGAAGACAGGTGGTGCGTTATCGCTGTATTTAGTGAGAAGGAGTGGAATGGCCTATTATCGGTCATGGAATATCCTGAATGGTCACATGAAGAGAACTTTACAACATTAGAAAAAAGAAAGAGCAATGAAGATGCTCTTAACAGGTTGATTGAGGAGTGGACAGTTAATTATTCATCTGAAGAGGTTGTCGAAAAGCTTCAGAAGGCGCATATCCATGCTGCTGTTGTTCAGAATGCTGATGATATCGCAAATGATCCACATCTGGCTGCAAGGAATTATTTTATGGAAATAGAACATCCTGTGTCAGGATCGATTATAACAGACAATTCGCCTATACGGTTTGTGAATAGCCCGGGCATATCCCGGAAGGCATCACCGCGCTTTGGGCAGGACAATTATTATGTTTATGGTGAGCTTTTAGGGATGCAGGAGAAAGAGATACAGAATTATATCAGCAAAGGGGTATTTGCTTAATTACGCGCGGGTCCATACAATTTTACCGTCAATGATCGTCATTTCCACTTTAATATCTTTTAATTCATCAGGAGGGATTTTTGCAGGATCGCGGCTGAGAACCACCAGGTCCGCTAATTTGCCGGTTGCAATGGATCCTTTAATATTTTCTGCAAAATGAGCTTCTGCACCGTGTGTGGTATAAAGTCTTAACGCTTCCGTAATTTGAATATTTTCTTCTTGGTTGACGATCCTTCCTGTTTCCGATTTCCTTGATACAGCCGAATAGAGAGCTGTTAAAGGATCCGGCGGAGCGACAGGGGTATCGGAGCTGCCTGCTATTCTTACATTGTTTCTTAGAAGTGTCCCAAACGGATATATATTTTTTAATTGTTCATGTTTTACTGTATCCAGGTAGCGGTCACCATTGTAATAAATAAAGCCCGGCTGTGATACTACCATTATGCCGAGTTTTTTTATGCGTTCAGCCAGGCCGGGCGGGCATATTGAGCAGTGTTCTATACGATGCCTGTGATTTTTCTTTGGGATGTGTTCCAGGGCTTTTTCAATTGCAGAACATGCTGACTGAACTGCATTCTCCTTAATAGCGTGAATGCATGCCTGCATGTTTGATTTGTGAATCTTTAGAACCAGGTCATTCAATTTTTCCTGTGAGGGGTGCAGGTCTCCCGTAGTCTCATCAAGAATTATTTTAACTCCGTTTATTTGTAGCTGGTTACTTAAATAATGCGGGGAGTCTTCTCTGATGGCTTCTTCAAATCCTTCCGCTCCTGCCATCATTATTAACCTGGGATATAGCTGCCCGTTCTCTTTCCATGTTCTGAAAAGGTTATACCTGACAGTATCGTTATATGGAGAAGCATCCTGGATCGATGTTATACCGTATGAAACAAGCTCCTGGTTGACTATTTTAATACCTGTCTTGATTTCGTTAGGCCCGGGCTGTGGTATTTTTTCTGCAAGAAAGTCTCCCATTTCAAATATCAGGCCGCTAGGTAAACCGGTATCAAGTTCCCGTTCGATAATTCCGGCAGGCGGGTCAGGACTCCTGGAAGTAATTCCGACTATGTTTAATGCGCAGGTATTCAACACATGGGCATGGCCTGTCCGGTGGCTTAGTTTTACAGGGTGATCGGGAGAAATTTTATCAAGATCTTTCCGGTTTGGATGACGCTTCTCCCGAAGATCATATTCGTTATATCCTTTTGCTCTTATCCATGTTCCGCGGGGAATCTTTTTTGATAAAGCGTAGATCCTTTCCAGGATGTCATTTATTGAATGGACTCCGTGAGCAGGAGTCAGATTCAGGGTCGTAAAGTTCGCGGCATAGGATAAAAGATGCAAATGAGAATCAATGAATCCTGGTAAGACTGTTCTGTTATTGCACTCAATTATTTCTGCATTGCTCGGCCTGTATGGGCTCGGTTCACCGGGCTTACCTATAGCTCTGATTTTATTGCCTGATATTGCTAACCAGGAGGCTATGGGTTGAAGAGGATTAAAAGTAATTATATTTGCGTTTGTAAGAATTATATCCCGGCCAGGTTTTTTAACTGATTTAATCATGCAATTATTAGCTGATACGAATTCAATTTTGTCAAGTGTATGTATATATTCCTGGAATAGATAATTTGCTCTGGAAGTAATGCCTTGAGAATAAAGCTTTTAATAAAAAATATTTATTTATAATATTGACCGGATCAACATTTTTAATAACAAAATATGAATTATACTTATCATCAAATATTTTTCCACTTGACATATATTATAATATAATTAGTTTACTTAACAGTAAGTAAATCAAGTGCTTTGCACTGTATCTTTATTGCTTTTTATTGTAATCTGTGCTTTTAATTATTTTCAGATTAAGAGATATCAAAATGGGGATTGATATTACTTGCTCTTACTTCTTCAAGTGTGATTCTTTTAGTTGTTAATCAGAGCTATCCATTATAATAATAAACGCAGTTGTAAGGGCTTTTTCTAATTCAAATTGAACAGGTTTAAATCCGTTCTTAGCTATATTCAAATTATTATAAACGATTTATGTATTAAACCGGTAACTTTTTGTGAAACATTAAAAGTAATATGGAGGGAGATTTGTTATGAGTGCAAATTTTGGCTATATGGGGAAAATGCTTTTTGTAGATCTTGAAAATAAAAAGATACATGAAGAAGAATTGGGTCGGGATCTGGCACGGAAGTATATTGGCGGTTATGGCATAGGTGCCAGGATAATTATGGAGCGGATGAAACCAGGTGTTGATCCTTTAGGACCTGAGAATATTTTTGGGGTTGGGACAGGCCCGCTTACCTTATCAGGGATGGTCTCTACTTGCCGGCACACCACAATGGGTAAGTCGCCTTTAACGGGATATTGGGGGGATGCGAATAGCGGTGGAAATTTTGCTAATGTGCTAAAGGCAACTGGTTATGATATGATATTTTTCGAAGGTAAGTCTGAGAATCCGGTATATTTGTTAATTAGAGACGGAAAGACGGAATTAAAGGACGCAAGTCATTTGTGGGGTATGGATACTGTAAAAACTGAGGCAATTATCAGGAAAGAGAACAAAGATCCGGGTTTAAAAGTAATTTGTATAGGTACGGCAGGTGAAAAAATGTCAAGGATCGCTGCAGTTATTAATGACAGCGGCAGGGCCGCTGCCAGATCCGGTTTGGGTGCTGTTATGGGATCCAAGAATCTTAAAGCTGTCGCCTGCAGCGGGTCTTTAAAACCTTTGATATTCGATGAAACCAGGATGCGAAGTCTGGTGAAGGATTTATTATCCCAGATAAAACAGGAACCGTCGCCTATGTACATGGTGTTGAGCCAAACCGGGACACCTGGAGCTATGGTACCTCATATGGTAACACACGATGTCCCAATCAGAAACTGGAGTGGAAATAATGTGGAAGATTTTCCTGAAAATAAATGGACATCAGTTGGATGGGAAGGGATGGAGAAGTATGTAACTAAAAAGTATGCGTGCACCGGCTGCCCTATTGCCTGCGGACATTGGGTAAAGATTGAAAGCGGTGATTATATTGTGAAAAAGGGCCATAAACCTGAATATGAGACTCTGGCAGCATTCGGTCCCTTGTGTATGAATGATAATATGGAATCCCTCATTTATGCGAATGAGCTGTGTAATCTTCACGGACTTGATACAATTTCTGCTGGTGGTGTGATAGCTTTTGCAATTGAGTGCTACGAGAACGGGATTTTAAAAAAAACAGATACAGATGGTATTGAACTGACATGGGGAAACAGCAAGGCTGTAATTGAAGTATTGAAAAAAATATGTATGCGTGAAGGAATAGGTGATTTACTTGCTGAGGGAGCTAAGATTTCCGCTCAAAAAATCGGGAACGGTGCAGAAAAGTATGCAATGCATGTGGGAGGAGAATTGCTCCCGATGCATGATCCAAGATGCGCTCCTGGCTGGGGGGCAACGTATATTTCTGATCCGACACCTGCCAAGCATGTACGCGGCGGTACCGCGTTTGTTGAATCCGGGCCTGTTAATGAAGCATTGTTTCATGCACTTGGGCTTCCAACTAAAGTCGAAAAATATAATCCTGAAGGCAAGGGGAAAATGCATGCCGTACTCGCGGGTTGGCAACATTTGTCCAATACTACCGGTATGTGTCTTTTTGCAGCAGATGGATTGCCTTTCTCTCTGATTGATTTTATGAGCGCAACAACAGGTTGGGATTTGACATATGAAGAATTGATAAATACAGGACAGAGAATTTCAACTATCCTGCATGCCTTTAATTTAAGGGAAGGATTTAAACCTGGTGATTTCACCATGCCTATTAGGGTATCGGGTAAGCCCCCCTTAACGGCAGGTATACTTAAGGGTATTACTCTTGATCTTGAGAACCTGAAAAAACAATACTATGAGGCGATGGATTTTGATGTCAATACTGGAGAGATAAATAAAGACAGAATTATTACATTAGGTATGCAGGATATACTATCCTGAAGAATATTTTGTTTATTTCAAAACTCGGAATCAATGTATTCTATTTGTCGGGATGTTTGTTGAAATATTTACTTAGCATGGCTACGGATTTATATATCTTGCTGATGTATAGTGAAAATCTATTAGATCAGGTGCCGAAGATCTGTATCTAGCGAGTATTGTTTTATAATATACGACTTTGAAACGGAGGGGAAACGCAGCGGAAGGAAGTAAAATGTCTGCCGATAAGAAACATTATCTGAATTGGGCTTCATTTTATCCGGTTCAGGAATATTATTAAAATCCGAATGGAAATGTTCAGGGAAAAAGTAAGATGATTTTTCTATCCTCCAGCAGGGAACAGGAAAAGCCGGCTCAACCCGGCCTTTCCTGATGAAACTGCTGAATATGTGTCATGTTCTGAATGTCAGGATACAAATTGAAAAAGCATTTGTCTAAAATTATTCAGGAAGATTTTCCCTGAAGGTATGCTTCAATGTCAAAAGTAGCACTATGCGATAATAGAGGTTGGCCGCCTCCTACATGTAAAATTTGCCCTGTAACATAGTCTGAAAGTTCGGAGGCAAGGAATAATGCGGCACCGGCAATGTCCTTAGGTGTACCCATTCTTTCCAGTGGGACTTCTCTTTTGGACATTGCTGCAAAAAATGCATCTCTTTCAGCGCCGGGCGGCATTAAAGAATCCCAAAACGGGGTTTCAACTGGACCAGGGACTATTGCATTTACATTTATGTGTTTAGGGGCCAGTTCAAAAGCAAGGTTTGTAGCAAGGCCAAGTATTCCGGCTTTTGCAGCGTGATAATGGAGAACGGAAACGGACGGGCTGACGGCACCCATGGATGACAGATAGATTATCTTTCCATGCCTGACCTTTTTCATAAAGGGCAAAATAGCCATAGTTACCAGGAATGGCCCCTTTAAATTCAGATTTACAACCCTGTCCCATTCTTCCTCCGTAATGTTGTCTGAATTCCCGGTACCTTCTGTACCAGCGACGCCTCCTGCGTTATTAACAAGAATATCGATCCTGCCGAATTCGTGAAAAGCAGAGAATGCCATTTCTTTTACTTCAGTAGTGTTCGAGATGTCGGCTTTTATCGCGATCGCCTTTATTCCCAAGGATTTCACCTCTTTAACTGTTTTTTGAGCTTCATCAACGTTAAGATCATTAATAACGAGGTTGCAACCTTCCTCTGCAAATTTTAACGCGATGCCCCTGCCCATACCTTTGGCCGCACCGGTAATGATAGCCGCTTTATCTTTTAGGAGCATGTTTTACCTCCACCAGGTATTAGTTAAAAAAATAATAAATAACAAAAAGTTTTTTCTGAATGTGTTGAAAGAATAGTATTTGAAGCAATATAGTATTCAGAATTTAAAAAGTGCAATAGACAATATACTTAATGTTAAGTAAAAATTGAAAGAATTTTTTTATTTTAGTAACATCAATACTGTCGTGTAAACTAGTTGACTTTTTGGGAAAATGATTTTAATTTACATAAATCTGAATAATATCAATATTCATGAAGATTATGTCTGAGAATAAAACAAATCCCCCTTCAGCATGGCGCCCATTGCAGAGACCCTTTTTCCGTATGTATTGGATCTCAAGTTCATTCGCAATGATCGGAATGTGGATGCATGATGTAGGAGCAGCCTGGTTAATGACAACTCTTGCTCCTACACCGTTAATGGTAGCGATGATTCAGACTGCTGCTACTTTACCGATGGCTCTCTTCGCATTGCCCGCGGGAGCGCTGGCTGATATTTTTGATCGAAAGAAGATTCTCATCTCAACACAGGTATGGAGAATTTTTGTGTCTGCCGTTCTGGGTTTGACTGTTATTCTTGGTTACGCGAGCCCGGCGGTTCTTCTTGTTGCTACATTTGCCCTGGGTTTTGGAACAGCGTTGGGTGCTCCGGCGACACAGGCGATAATTCCGGATATGGTGGAGCGCGAAGAAATCCCTGAAGCAGTAATGCTAAATGCTGTATCCGTTAACGGTTCAAGAGGGGCTGGCCCTGCAATAGGCGGTTTTATTGTCGCAGCATTGGGTCCGGGGGGAACATTCTTATTGAATGCCGCGTCAGTTCTATGGAGTACTATGGTGCTCGGATCGTGGAAACGGACTGTAATCAAAAGCATATTGCCTGAAGAAGAACTGGGAGGTGCGATCAGGTCAGGGATACGCTTTGTGAGAAATTCCCAGGAAGTAAAAAGCATTTTATTGCATACGGCAACATTTTCATTCTGTGCAAGCGCAATGTGGTCGCTTATTCCCATTGTCGCGAAACAGTCTATGGGATTGACTTCAGTCGGTTATGGCAGTCTGCTGGGCATATTCGGATTGGGTGGGATTATAGGCCTTATTACAATGTCAGGGATTCGCAGGTTATATTCTTTAAATATACTTGTAACAGGATCTTTGATTTTATTCTCACTCGTTCTTTTTGCTATGGCTTATGGAAACAATTTTTGGATTTTAGCATGTACGATGCTAATCGCAGGAGCTTCCTGGCTTGCTCTTTTATCTTCCCTTATGGCAGCACTTCAATCAATTACACCTGCGTGGGTTCTCGGCCGAGTAATGTCCATACATGCTTTGATTTTTTTCGGGACGCAGGCAGGCGGCAGTGCTTTCTGGGGGACTGCCGCTGACCTGGCAAGTCTGCCCATCGCCCTTGCGGGTGCAGGTGTGCTAATGCTGCTAACTCTTGTAATAACATATAGATCTGAACTAACCACTGGTGAAAATCTGGACCTGCGTCCGTATCAGGAGTGGGTCCTCGCACCACTGCATTCGCTACCTGAAATGGGGGAAGGCCCGGTGCTTGTATCACTTGAATATGAAATAAATCCTGAACAGGCCTCCGATTTCATTCAGGCAATGGGCCCTGTGAAATCGATGAGGAAACAATATGGGGCAGTAAGCTGGTTTTTGTTCAAGGACGTTTCCGATCCCAGCCATTACCGCGAATCATTTATAGTTGGATCCTGGGTTGAACACATGAGACAGCATGATCGATTTACTATGTCTGATAGAACAGTTTTAAATCATGCCAATTCTTTTGCAAAATGTGGAATGCCGCATAAAGTTGATCATTTTATTGCAGAAAATGTAGTTAGTATAAAAGTTAAAAAATAATTTAGCCATTCCTTATATTATTGTCTGTTGTTGTCCGTATATTTATTTTATGATTGGTTAATAGCACCTGGTTCCGGAACTATTTAAAATAATTTTTAATATTATATTTTTTTCTTGACAGGCAGCACATTTATTATACGAATTCTACTTAACGCTAAGTAAACAAAATTGTCGCATTTCATCTAATTTTCCGATAATAGACAATCTCGATATATCAATATTCTTTTTTATTTGATTATTTTACATATAATCAGTAATCAGACTTTTTGAATAATGAATAACTGCTGTGATTTAAGATAACGGTCAGGAGCATGATCTTATGGATGCTGCGTATCATTTTGCAAAAAACCTGGTAGAAGTAAAATATGAAAATCTCCCATCCGAAGTTATTGATGCAACGAAAAAACAGGTTCTTGATCTTATAGGGGTTCTGATCGGGGGATTTGCAATGCCCGGAGCTATGGAAGTTCGTGAACTTGTTTCCTTCTGGGGTGGACGGAAGGAGAGTACGCTTATTGGAACATCTCAAAAAATACCTGCCGCAAATGCCGCTCAAGCTAATACTACAATGGCCCATGCCCTGGATTATGATGATGTACATGAAACAGCTATTATTCATCCCGGGGTTGTTATTATACCAACCTGTATGGCTGTTGCAGAGCAAATCGGGAATATTGACGGCAGAGAATTAATTGCTAGTATATCCGTAGGTGTTGATATGATGTGCAGGCTTGCGCTTGCAACGACTCCAGGAACCAGACCGCTTGTAACAGGATGGCATCTAACGACATTATTCGGGTTTATGGGATCAGCCGGGATTGCAGCTAGAATGCTTGGCCTTA
>CAZVYR010000023.1:18913-23091 GCA_964631555.1 uncultured Leptospirales bacterium | reverse complement strand
CACACAAAAAGAGAGCCCCAGGCTGAGAATAAGCAGCATCTTACAGTCAACCCGGCCCAAAAAACAAACATCAAACCCAAAACGCGGATAGAGCTCTGCCCTGACATGTATAAGTTCCACGTTCCAGGTTGAAAGTTCCTTTGTTAAAGTCACGTCTGAAATGATAAGACTCCAACGAAAATATTTGGAAAAAGGTATTCTTGGTGATAAATCCCGCGACGATGCCTTGCATGTTGCAGCTGCAACGATATCTCAATGCACTGTTATCGTGAGTTGGAACTTCAAACATATCGTCCATCAACTTAAAATTCCTCAATATAACAGCATTAATGTGCTTAATGGATATTCAACACTGCAGATATATTCTCCCAGTGAGGTTATTATTTATGATGAAGAATAAAAAATTTGACTGTATTAAAATGAAATATGATGCTCAGGAAATTATTTACCGGGAAATAAAAGATATGACACCGGAAGAAGAACTTTCCTATTGGAACAAAGTACATAGAAAATTCAGAAACGAATTTAATAATCAAAGACAAATTTCACCAAAAAGAAAATTATAAAACTCGACAGTGAAACTTACTTCTTCCGGATGAATTTACTCTGTGAGATTTATCTTCTCCAGATTACTCTTCTAAACTTAGTCTATTAATCAAATTCCCCTTTATAAACAAAAAGTCCAACCTCCAAAGGCTAAAACCGTATTTTTCTTCCAAACCCGGTCATTCTTTTCCAAACCTGGAACCTGGAACATTTAACTTGGAACTCCTTCGCTTCCTCTCCGTATCAAAGTCGCTTATAAAAGCTCCCTATATAGATACTGATACCTGGTGATAATGAAATTCCCCCGAACAAATTGAAAATAACAAAAAATAATCCTTGATAATTTTCATAAATAACTAATATCGACTATGTATTAAAGTACGCGTTCGGGCATTTCAGCATAAAGCAAAACAGGGAATCCATAAAGTAAAGATGACTCTAAGCGGAGGATAATGGACTTAAAACCATCCGGGAAGCATTTCATAGCAGACCTGCATATACATTCTCACTTTTCAATCGCGACCAGTAAAAACCTGGTCCCTGAATACCTGGATTACTGGGCAAGGCTGAAAGGCATAAACGTAGTAGGCACAGGCGACTGTATACATCCCGGCTGGCTGAATGAACTGAAGGAAAAACTGGAACCAGCCGGCAACGGCCTGCTTCGCCTTAAAAAAGAATACCGCCCGGATAACCTCAGGGCAAAGGATACCGGCCATGATGTTTTTTTTATGCTCACAGGGGAAATCAGCAATATATATAAAAAGAACGACAGAGTCAGAAAAGTGCACAACCTCTGTATATTCCCTGATTTTGAGGCAGCAGAGATCGTCCAGAAGAACCTTGAAAAAAAATTCAACATCGAATCCGACGGACGTCCAATCTTAGGACTCGATTCCAAATCCCTGCTTGAGACAGTATTAAGCTCATCAGACAGCTCTTTTCTTGTGCCTGCACATATCTGGACGCCATGGTTCTCTGTCCTCGGATCAAAATCCGGCTTTGACAACCTGGAAGAATGCTACGACGATTTAACAAAATACATATTCGCTGTAGAGACAGGGCTATCCAGCGATCCCGCAATGAACTGGACATGCAGCTTCCTTGACAAATTCAAACTCATCTCGAACTCCGATGCCCATTCCCCGGAAAAACTGGGCCGCGAAGCAAATCTTTTCAATACAGACATGTCCTATGAAGGCATATACAAAGCCCTGTCAGGGGATAAAGGATTTGACGGAACAATCGAGTTCTTCCCCCAGGAAGGAAAATACCATTACGACGGCCACAGAAAATGCGGGATATCCTGGGACCCCCTTGAAACCCTCAGAAATAACGGACAATGCACAGTCTGCGGCAAACCTGTCACAAAAGGCGTTATGTACAGAGTGGCTGAGCTTGCAGACCGCGAAGGCACTGAAGACTTCCCTAATAAAAGAAATTTTTATTCAATCACATCTCTGCCCGATCTTTTATGCGAACTGATGAATGTAAAGAACAGCTCATCCAAAACAATCCGGAATGAATATCTCAGGCTCATTGAAAACCTGGGCCCTGAATTTAAAATCCTGTTATTCTCAGACACAGACGAGATCAAAGAAGCGGGAGGAGAAATGCTTTCTGAAGGGATCAGGAGATTAAGAGAAGGTAAAGTGATCATAAAAGAAGGATACGACGGTGAGTTCGGACGCATTACAGTATTCGATAAGGAAGAGCTATCGTCCTTTACAGGTACGTCCCTTTTCTCTTCCTCCGTACCGCAACTAAAATCCGCAGAACAGGACGAATATAAATCATCGATCAAATTTAACATAAAGGAATTTCAGGCCTTAAAGAGCGATCTGTTTAAAGACGAACCTGTTTCGCAGTTACCTTTTGCTGAGGATATCTTTAACGATGAGCAGGCTAACGCGATAAATCACATGTACGGCCCGTGCATGGTACTCGCAGGCCCGGGTTCAGGGAAAACAAGGATATTGACGGAACGCATAATCAAACTCGTCACTGAAAACGATATTGATCCTGAAAATATTCTCGCGGTAACATTCTCCAATAAAGCTGCAGCAGAAATGACCGAAAGAATAAAACAAAATGACGTATCCGGAAAAGCAGGCAAAGCCACAATCCGCACGTTTCATTCATTTGGTTTATCCGTTCTTAAGGAACATCATAAAGCCTTTGAAAGACCTGAATATTTCTATATCGTTGATTCCGAAGAAAAAACGGAAATAATTGAAACGCTGACCGGTAAAAGCATTCGTGACATCAAAAAAAAGATCAATGAAATTGAAAGTTATAAACAGGGCAGATCAAATGAAACAGATATTAATCTCTTCAATGAGTATAACAAAGAGCTTAAGATAAGAGGAGCATTTGATCTCGATGATATGATAAGTCTCCCGTGCGGGCTTTTTAAGACAAACGACAATCTGCTCAAACAATACCGTGATCAGTATCCCTGGATACTTATCGATGAATACCAGGACATCAACGCGAAACAGTACGAGTTAATCAGCCTGCTTGCGGGTAACGCGGATCCCAACCTATTCGTGATAGGCGACCCTGACCAGGCAATTTACGGATTCAGGGGATCGGACGTACATTACATAGAAAAACTGCGCGATCAATACCCTGCAATGCAAATAATAAATCTCACAAAGACTTACCGCTGCCCTGCCCCTGTCATGAAAGCGGCAGCCCAGCTTATGCGAAGAAAAGAATACCTGGAAGGAAGTGTATCGGATATAAAGATACATATACAGGAAGCGGATACGGATAAAAGCGAAGCAGACTGGATAGCAGGACAAATAGAAAAAATGATCGGCGGAGTACGCAGCTTCTCAATCGAAAGCGGGATGAGCGACGGTGAAGCCGACAAAGACACAGCAGCCTTTTCCGACTTTGCAGTACTCTGCAGAACTTCCCTGATGTTCGGCCCCATAATAAAAGCATTCATGGATCACGGCATTTCCTACCAGGTAATCGGCACAGATCCGTTTTACGCACAGAAACCCTTCAGCACCATTATAAGCCGGTTACGAAGAACATATTATCACCTCATAAATGTGGAATCAACAGCACTGCAGTTACTCATGGACGATGTCAGAAACATGATAAAAGATAAAGAGGATATCCATAATATCCTGAATCACATGATGCAGAATGCAGAGATCGGAGACGAAGACCGCAAACGCATGGAAGAGCTTGCAATCCCATTCGGCAATGATTACGAAAGATTCTTTATGAACCTCTCTACCCGTATAGGTATAGATGACTTCAACGACAATACTGAGTCGGTTTCCCTTATGACACTCCACGCGTCCAAAGGTCTCGAGTTCAGAACAGTATTTATCCCGGGCTGTGAACAGGGCATAATCCCGTTTGAACTTTTCGGAAAGAAAGACGCAAACGAACAGGCAGAAGAAGAAAGGCTTTTTTATGTGGGAATAACAAGAACAAAGAAGAACCTGTACCTGACCCATGCCGGGAAAAGAATCCTTAAAGGACGTGTATTAAACCAGAAGAAAAGCTCTTTTTTAAACAGGCTTGATAAAGAACTTTTAAAGTTCGCTTCCAGGGAAAAATTCCATAAAAATACCGAAGATAATCAGCTTGACCTCTTTGGCCGATAG
>CAZVYR010000023.1:11646-18813 GCA_964631555.1 uncultured Leptospirales bacterium | reverse complement strand
CAACATCAGCTCTCATGCTATAGACCACTGGCTGCGGCTCAATAATTATATCACTTTCTCTCAATATATTCTCGCCATTGGTACCCTTTTCCGGATAAGTTATCCCGTCAGCCATCAATAACCACCCTTTAATTCTGTTTGAATTTCCCGTTATCTCTGCCCGGCAATGGACTTATAAATTAAAATTATTAGTCCTCTAAATCCAAATGGTTTTTTATTGTCAAGATTTAATTTAAAATTATAAAATCTTTTATACTAAGAATAGATTGCTGTTAATATTTTATAGCATATTGATGACAAAGTATCAATTAAAATAAAAAATCCCCTATAACATTAAATAAAATCATGAAATGATGCTAACAAATCCTACGTAAAAAATAATAAATATAAACCGGAAAAGATGGTTAATAAAAATTTGACATTAATAACAAAATATGTTATATATATTAATGATCGGAGAATTATTATTACAGAAAACAGGGATAATATATCCAAATGAGAGAAAAAAGACTGGAGCCGCGAATCTGCACCGCTTTTACTGCCAGATGCACCGAACTACCTGATAAAAAAAACATCTTCTATTCCGCAATAAGAGATCTCAGTCCCGGAGGGATACAAATACTATGTGAAAAAGAACTGCCATGCGGGATGCATTATTACATAGATATTAATTTAATACACGAATCAGCAGAAGCAAAAGCCCAGGTTGCGTGGAACGGGAAAATACCAAATTCAGACAAATATTATGTAGGACTAAAATTCCTGGAGATCAAAGATCACAACATGTGTAAAATAGAGGATTTTATCGATACAATATATCTGGATACAATAATATTTACCTGTAATATTTAACGTTATAGCCTCTAAATAAAAAAACCAGGCGAAAATTTATACCGTTTTTTTAACTGAATTATAAAACTCCTGCATTATTTTATCTTCATCACCTTCATTGTACACAACAATATTCTTCAAATGGATAAAAGAGTCAAGGTCCATTGATTTAAATTCCACTCCTATTTCAGAAGCACCTGCTCTTACCACCGTGCCTTCAACATTTATCGTCAGTTGAGAAGTGGTCCCTTCCATTATAATATAGATCTTTAATTTAGTATTTTCCGGTATTTTTTCCTCTGTATGAAACAATCCTCCATTAAGACTTAAATTTATAACATTGCATTTAATTTTTTTCCCCTCATGCTCCAGTACAGCATTAACATCAAACAGTACCCTTGTGTTATTTCTTTTTTCCATTTAAGAACCTCATTAAGTAATATAACCACCCTGAATGACTTTCCCCGTTAATACTGTCGGGATTATCAATAAATCATATAACAAAAAGCCGGTCAGATTATATAAAACAATTCGCCAAATTAAATAAAAAAATCATACCTGCTGTTGACTCTTGTCATGTTATATTATATTTGGAAATATATATTATTTAAATCTCATCCGCTCCGTTTCAGAACCGTATATATAGGCATCCGGAATAAACTCTGATTCCGGGCTTATAAATGAGGGTGCAGGCGAAAAAAAACACAGTTTGAATAACACACAAGAACATTTAAGAAATCAACTAATACATTAACTATAATTTGATTAATTAAAAAGTCAAAAACTTTTTCTTTTGAAAAGTCTTACATAATACCTGTTTTTTTACCGATAATTTATTTAATGCAGCGTCTTAAAATCAGATAAGAGTCTGCAATATAAAATTGACTATATAAATACTTAACAAGAAATCTCACAATGAAAAATTCAGCCTTAATAATGCGCCTCAGGCCGCTGATACTATCGCTGCTCTGCGTCTTCACTGCCATGACTTTACTGACATCAAAGCTGGAAGCCGGTCCTTTTCTGAATATAGACAACATCGATTACACAAAGCATCCCAACATACAGGTTTATCTAACAGTCAGGGACTTTAATAAATCCGTTATCACAGGACTCAGCGAAGAGAATATATTCCTCTATGAAGATGACTACCTGGTAAATTATATAAAGATCAAAGATCTGAACGGAAGCAATAATTTATTATACCTGGTCATATCGATAGATTCAAGTAAAAGCATCAGTGAGAATTTACTAAAAGAGATAAAAAAAACAGCCGATGATCTTCTTAGCAATACAGGGCAAAATGATATGGTAGCCCTGAATAAATTCAATGATGAAGTAATCCTGCTTAACAATTTTACAAATAACAATGCAGAAATTATAAAAAATATATGCAAAATCCAGCGACACGGCTCAAAGACCCTTTTTTATAATGCGCTTTACGAATCCCTTGATTTACTGAATAAAACGGAATTCCCGCAAAAAGCAATAATTGTTTTTACAGACGGCAAGGACGAAGGCAGCAGCATAGAAATCAATGATGTAATTGAATTCGCGAAGGAAAGCCATATCCCGCTTTACTGCATAACATTTAATCCCCAGGACAGAATAAAACTACTATCAAGGCTCACAATACTCACAGGCGGTAAATTATTTAATTCCCGGACAAAGGATCTCAGTTCGATCTACCGGGAATTATTGAGCAATATCAAAAACAAGTACCTTGTACAATATAAATCCATGCTCGAACCTGACGGAAAGCCGCATCAAATAGAAATTAAATTAAAGTATAAAAATATCAGTGATTCGGATCACAGGGAAATAATCTTAAAAAGAAGACTACCGCTTATAAATCTTTTACTTGATACCGACTATATTTTAATTGTTGTTATTATCCTGGTGATTCTGCTTCTTATATCTGTAGTATATTCTTTAAGGAAAGTGAACAGACTAATAAAATCTTCAGTAGCCGGTAAAAACGTATCCGAACAGGTCATTTGCGACAACGGATATTATGACGAGAATATCAATAAAAACAATCTTGACGAAACTAACAAAAAGAAAGTAAAAAAAGAACCAAGCGAAGAAATAATAGAAACAAAGGCATGGTTAGTGGAAAGAGACGGCCCGAACGCAGGGAGAAAAATACCAATACAATATGAAGAAACAACAATAGGAAAGCATAAAGATAACCGTATAATACTTGACGACAGATCAGCAGCAGGGAAACACGCAAAAATCAAATTTATTAAAAACTCCTTCTACCTGTTTGATATGGCATCAGGCAAAGGCACATATCTTAATGAAAGCAAACTGCTAAGGCCAAAACTACTCTATGACTGGGACGAGATCAAAATCGGCAAAAAGATATTCATCTTCAGGATATCAAATGTTGCCTGACCGGATTTTCATTTCCATATAAAAAGTAAATAAAATACCCGGTACCTTCTATTGTTCTTGAAAAATATTATACAATAATAATCATGTTTCAGGGATGCTGAAAGTATAATCCTGCCGGATTTTCTTTACCCATTTAATATAAATACAAAAAAATGCCTGCTTTTCAAAAACTATCTTAAAAAGAAATCATGATTTAAATATAATAGGAGGACTGTAATGAAATATCTTGTTGTAGGCTCAGGAGGACGGGAACATGCGCTTTACTGGAGACTTCTGAAAGACGGAAGTGCAGGCCAGGTATTTGTTACACCCGGCAACGGCGGCATACCTGATGAATACAGAATTGATGTCAAAGTAGATGATTTTGCAGGAATAACAAAAATATGCACCGAGAAAAAGATAGATGTTGTAGTAGTAGGGCCTGAAGGCCCCTTAGTTGGCGGCCTTATTGATCATCTGGATAAAGAAAAAATACCCGCTTTCGGCCCTTCAAAAAACGCAGCCATGCTGGAAGGCAGCAAATTATTTGCCAAAACAATAATGAATAAATACAACATCCCCACAGCAGGTCATCTGGAATTTAATAATAAAACAAAAATTCTGAACCATATTGATACAATAAAAGATTTCCCGGTCGTAATTAAACTGGACGGACTTGCCGCAGGCAAAGGAGTGGGCATCCCGGAAACAAAGGAAGAGGCATTAGCGTTTATCAATGATAATGCGGAAGAAAATACGAAAATATTTATCGAAGATTTTATCGAAGGCGAGGAAGCATCAGTGCTTGGGATTTCCGATGGTGAACACATAACCCCCCTCGTAGCTGCCCAGGATCACAAAAGAATTTACGACAATGACAAGGGCCCGAATACAGGCGGCATGGGAGCCTATGCTCCGGCTCCTCTGATGGATGCTGAAAAATTAAAGAAAGTAAATAACGAAATATTGATACCCACAATCCAGGGCATGAAAAAAGAAGGTATACCGTTCAAAGGCGTATTGTACGCAGGTTTAATAATAAACGGCGACAACATCAGGGTCCTGGAATTTAACGCAAGGTTCGGCGATCCGGAGATCCAGGTAATACTCCCGCTATTGAATAACAAGCTGGGAGATATCATAGATAAATCAATAAACGGAAATCTCAGGGATTTACAAATATCATTTTCTGATAAGTACGCAATTACTGTAGTCATCTCTTCAGGAGGATACCCTGGAGCCTATGAAAAAGGAAAAGAAATTACAGGATTAAATGACCTTGATGAAAACATAACAGCGTTTCATGCCGGGACAGAGTTTAAAAACGGAAAATACTTCACAAACGGGGGCAGGGTACTGAATGTAACGGCAACCGGGGATGACCTTATCAAAGCACGCAATAAAGTTTATAACGAAATAAAGAAGATCAATTTTGAAGGCGCCTTTTACAGAAAAGATATTGGGCACAGAGCTTTAAAATATTTTAAGTAACGCTTTATATTCTATAACGGAAAGTCAGCAAAAACAGAAAGTTCTATCGGAATTAAGAATTTAAAAAATTAAAAAACTCCTGTATCTTCTCCGGATATACATTCTCACTTTCCATATATTTTTTAAAACGCCTCTCATATCCTTCGATTGCCCTGGCATGGATGTTTTTATACCTGGTCGCGATTTCCGAAAAGGCAGGCATTCCCTCAAGCTTGTCACGTATCTCCTTTTTAAACGGGATATGTCTGTAAAACATTTCCCTTACAACACTGTTCAGTCTCATAACTCCGTCTTTTTCATATAACAGCCACATCATATAATCATCAGCAAACCTGTCCCTGTTTGTTCTGAGGCTTTTAAATCTCTCAGCCACCTTTGCCTTGGTTTCCGCTGACAACTTTGAATTTTTCTTATAAAAATTGATATAGTCAAAATAAGCACCCGTAATCCCGCCTTCCACAGGATCAGCCCACAAACCTCCTTTAATTGTCCTGTTTAATTCCCATCGGAAAGAAGCAAAAGTATGCGTAAGACTTTTGACCATATCGCCTAAAAAGAAAATAGGGACAACAACTCTGCCCCTTGTCCTCCTGTTTTTACCATCCAGTTCCTGCCACATCATGGTTTTTGTACCGAAGCTGGGGAGAAGAATAAAGATCGGAATCACCTCTTCCTGTATCAGTTCTCTGGCATTGCCAAGCTTTAAAGTCGCCTCCCTGTAAAAAACAGAAAAATCAATTTCCATTAACTCTTTAATCAATGAAGTAAGTTTATTTTTAGATGTAAAAATACCCTTGGGGCTCATTTTCATTATCATTGAAGTAAGAATCGGAAAAGCCGTTGCAGTCGATCCTGAACAGATAGCAACAGTCTGGGAAAGCCTGTGATTAATCTCATATATTATCTTATCTATTTCGCTGCCCTGGGAAGCATCATCGGTTTTCTTGAGCCTGCTACCCTTACGCTTTTCTTCTTCTCTTTTAAACGCTTCATACGAAAGACCCATATCAGTAATACTGGGATTATCCGTACCTTTAAAAATCCGTAATAAAAATTCTTCTTCAAAAAGAACAGGAATCCCTTTCATATGTTCGGTTATATTCGCTAACTCATGCAGTTCGCTTATCTGTTCTGCTTCCAATAATGATTCATCCAGAAAACCGAATTTAAGCATCAGCCTGACCGGATGAGGAACTACCGGCTCCTTTTGTTTTCTTAAAAATACCTGGGCGAAAAGGTCCCAGTATTGTTTTGAAATGAGTCTTCTCGCCTTTCTGCCTTCCTGCTCCGTGCTAAAAGGATTACTGAGACTCTTGAAATCATTCAACTCTTTAATAAATGTCTTTTGTAATTCCTTATCAATCAAAGCAAACTCGAAAATTTGCTGTAATGAATTTCTGTACACACCTGCATCAGCTTTGCTTGCATGGTGCGGTTGAGCCTGCGACTCAGCAGGCGTTTCATCCACCCTGGCCGCACGGCCTTTGTTTGTAACATAGTAATCATGAATCTTTTTAGGACCGGGATATAACTCTACAAGTTGTTTGCCGGAAATATCGCTGTAATAAGAATGTAATTTCTTTATAAGGGCTAAAAAATTTTTTATAAAATCATCCGATAATTTCCCTGAATTCAACCACATATCAAGTCCGCCATTATCAATGAAAAAAACCGGCCATCCCGACGATCCGAAAAGAGTCTCAAGCTCAGTATCAATTTCATCATGAATAGCATAAATCCGATCAAGAACCTTTATTAAGTTATCATTAATAATTTCTATCATATTTTGAAGTATAGAAGGATCTTCCTTGATTATCGCTGTGAACGTTTTTTTATCTATCTTTAAAAATTTCTTAACAAGCGCACATTGTTTTGCTTCGATCAGTGACTGTACCGGCATCCCTGGAAAGACGTACCTTTTTTTAAGAAAGCTGCTGTTGTCGGAAATAAGGAATTTCGCGTCATATTGACCGCTGATATCGCCATTGTTGGCCATAAACACATTGTAAATATTTTCTGCCTTATTCTGAAGATTATCCGGAAGAGTAGCCTTAGGGAGGGACATATACATCAGGCAAAGATTATCAATCATTTTGCAAATGTTATTATAAAACGAAGTATATTTAGAATCATCTGAAATCGCGAGTTCAAGTCTTTTAAACAAATGATTTAAAACAGTTATAGCCTGGGAAGGATTATCATTAACAAGCTCTGCTATCCCGCCATTCACAGGATACTTTGAAATATTTGAATCCACGATTGCCCGCACTGACTTGGTACTCGGCTTGGTTAATTCGCTATTCAATCCGGTAATAAGGATTTCTTCTTTCAGAATCCCGACTCTTTTACTTTTTGACATGATTATAATAGGGTCAAGACCATCGAACTCCTTTGGAGCTGATAAAATCTCCACAGCACCATTATGAAGATAATACATATGCCTGGGAATTTGTCCCTGAACGATCA
>CAZVYR010000023.1:0-11546 GCA_964631555.1 uncultured Leptospirales bacterium | reverse complement strand
ACAGCACCATTATGAAGATAATACATATGCCTGGGAATTTGTCCCTGAACGATCAATACTTGCCCCGCCTTCATTAATTCCTTGCTGTCTTTTGTACTCATTTATTTTCCTGTTGTGTTTTATCCCGGAGACTGCCTAAATATTCTTCCCATTCTGCAGGGAGCAAATATTTTTTTTTATTATTACACTCCTTACACGCTGGTACAATGTTAAACCTCTCGGATACACCACCTCTCGAAAGCGGGATTACATGATCCATTGTCAATTCACTAACCAAAACCTTCTCTCCACAATAAGTACATATACCAGTTGCACACTTCTTCCTCCACCAGGAGGATTCCCGTAATTTTCTGGCCTTTTCTTTTTCCCGGGATATTTCTGTCTGATCATTAATAAAAAAACCTATCGGTTTTTCTCTAATTCTTATTCTCGTTTTTTTTCTTTTATCTTCTTTGTAAGACATTAAAACAATTGATATCCGGTAATCTTTAACTTAAAATCATTAGTCAACCTGACTGACTTTTCACTATTTAGCAATCCATTACCGCCCATGGGGCGGAAATAACTCCTGAAAAATCAATAAAACAGTCCGATAAAATTTATTTTCAAGAAGTGTACTGCTGTAACTAAAAAATGATTTAATATTAATTAATTTCAAGACAACAGAAATTCAAGAATAAAATAATTTTTTATTTATTTAGAAACCTTTCTGACCACCTTCCCGTTTGAAGGCAGCTTAATCTGTATCATCTTTTCAAGATCAAGCGGAATATTTAACTTTATAGAGCTGAAATAAATGTCAATTTTCAAATCGGAGTTAAGAGATACTATTCTTATATTTTTATAAAGTGTTGTATCGCCATAAAAAACAGGTTCTTTAAAATACACTTCAATTTTTTCTTTTGATCTTTTATTTAACCATAATATTTTATCCGGTATTTCATTAATAAAAGAAATCGTTTCATAATAATCATTATTTTCCAATAACAGCAATTTATTTTTACCGGACTCGCTATTTCCCCCTTCCAATCCTTTTCTTACTGAGAAATCCCTGATAACCGGAATCTTAAACAATGTAAGATCTGATATTAGTTTGAAATCAATATCGATATTGGAATAAAATTTAAGATCTATTGTCTTTTCATTATCAATATAAAGAACATTTTCAAAAGGAAAATAAAATTTAATAATATCTTCATTCCTGACGATTTCAGTTATGGGACTTTTAAAAACCGCATCATGGAAAACCAGTCTCATCAATACCGGGTTATTATGGAATTGCACGATTCCACTTGCTTTAAATTTTTTTTTTAAGGACTGGCCTTCAGTATTAAACTCAGCATATAAAGACTTTGGTGAATTTAAGTTAAATTTTTCAAGTGAAGTTAACAATAGTGCTATATTCTCGTCATCGGCTACTTTGAAATCCTTTTCATCTTTTACCACATTCCTCGAACATGAAGATAAGAAGATGAAAGACAATACACATAAAAATAAAAAAACCCTTGTAACAAGCCCTGTCTGGGAAGAATCATTGAGAAATATTTTCATTTTATTATTAAGTAGTAAAATATTTTATTATATCTTCAAGTTGTCGAATTTCTCTCAAAACATGAAGCTTTTCTCCCGCCTGCGGCGGGGAAAACCAGTTTAAAAACAGGTCTATTAATTTCCACTTATTTCTTTTATCTTTTCTTGGATATCGGAATTCTGCTGAAGATTGACCGATTTTTTCCAGTACTCCACAGCCTTCCCCCTTTCTCCTATTTTATGATAAGCATCTCCAATATGATCATATACCACTGCATCAGGTGATTTATCTTTATCAAGCTGTCTTTCAGCCTGCAATAATTTTTTAAGAGCTAATTTTATATTCCCCTTCTTATAATAAGCCCAGCCCAGTGAATCGAGAAATGCACCATTCATAGGGGATAGCACCAATGCTTTTTGAATTAATTCAACAGACTCATCCAGATTGATATTCATCTCCGCATAAAGATACCCGAGATAATTATAAACCATCGCATTCTCAGGATTATACTCAATGGCTTTTTTTAATGAATTTATTGTATCTTCGATTTTGTTCTGCTTTTCCTGGACTGTCGCTAAATAAAAATAATAAGTATCGTCCTTTTTTTTAAGTTCAATCGCCTTTTTTATTAACTTCTCTGCTTCACTGAAATCATTATTACGGGAAAAAGCAAGGCCTTTAAAAAAATACGATTTAGGATTATTCGGATCCTGCTCTATTGCCATATCAATATATTTTATAGCTTCTTTAAAATCATTTAACTGGCTGTACAGATAACCGATATGGATTTGAAGTTCAGGACTGGATTTGAGCTTATTTGTTTTCTTAAAATAAGATATTGAAAGATTAATTTGGTGGGTTTCTTCATATATCTTTCCAATATAAAAATACACTTCCGGGACTTTATCATTAATAGATAACACCTTTGTTAATAAGGCCCTTGCAATATCATACTGACCTGCCTTATAAGTCATTAAACCCGCGGTAAAAAGTTCGCTGGTCGCGGTTTTTTTATCATTAGCCCTGATAGCGATCTTTGCAAGAGCTTTATGCGAAGAGACCAGTAAAGGATTACCCAAAATCACATTCCGAAGTAAAGTGCCTGCTTCCTTGTCCTTATGCATCAGCTCAAAATACAGTGCCCTGGAAATCTCACCGTAAATTGCTTTATTATTCATAGCATATCTCAGATATTCCTTTGCCTTTGGATTATCCTCTAAATAATAAATCCTGCCTAAATTTGAGTAAACAACATAATTGCTCCTGTACCTGTTTATATATTGCAGTGAATATACCCTTGCCTTTTCGAACTGATAAGTTTCCATTAAAATATTAGAAAGTAAATACAAGGCTACTTTATTATCAGGATTAATATTAACCACATTCTCGAGATGTTCAATAGTTCTATCTATTAAATTTTCATAATAATAAATACGCGCGATATAATAATTTGCATTCTCCTTATAATAGTCCTCCACTGGAACAGCATTTGCGATCTCAAGTATATTCCTGAACGACACGATTGCTTTGTCATATTTCTTAAGCTTGTAATATAGCAATCCAATTGAGTAATGTATATTTATCATCTCCGGGTGCACGCTGACCAGTTCTTCTAGAATCTCCACACCCTTTTTAGTGTCGTTTAAATTAAGATAAATCTTATTCAGTAATAAATACGGTTTTGAATACTTTTTATCAGCTTTAATTGCCATTTCAGAATAATTGATGGCAGTGTCATAATTATTCAGATAGAAATAACATTCCGCTATCTGGTAATAAATCCTTTGCAACTCTTCTCTGAATGTTGCAGCATCCATAAAGTATTTAATCGCCATAGTAAATTCACCGGCATCTTTATAGTAAAGCCCCTCACTATAAAGCGACCAGCTATTAAACAGGACATTACCGGATTCAAGCTCACTGCTTTTATCAGGAACTATGTTTTCAGTAAAAGTATTACAATTAAAGATTGGAAAGATAACAATGCAGATTAGTAGGGATTTTTTTATTAAACATTTCATGATTATTAATATAAATATTCCGGATTTTTAAAGAATTTTAAGAAATATACCTGTAATTATTAGAATAATGATAAATGCGGATATTGTCAAACCTAAATAAAAATATTTTTCCAAATATACAGAAATACCAAATATTATACTCTAATGTATAATAGAGTTGTTGTATTTCTCCCCTCAGTTCCATAATACTGGATAAATCCAGTATTAAGTCGCTTCCCCTCCGTCTCAAAACCGCTTCCACTCCGTCTCAAAGTCGCTTCCCTTCGTTTAATGAAGCAGGATTGATCCTGCTTCATTAAATAGGATCAATCCTATTTTAACCATATTCGAAGGAATTCGATGCAAATAAGTTGACGAATCGCGTACTTTTTCATAACTTGTATTATCAAAAAGTAAATAAAAAAATAAATAGAAAATTGTATATTTATTAGTTTACGGGAGGTAAATAATGTTCCTTGGAATAGATCCGCTTTACTGGATAATGATGCTGCCTGTCTTATTATTCTCACTTTACGCATCTTATAAAGTAAAAAGCGCGTTTAAAAAATATTCAAAGTATACAACAAGCAGAAAACTGACCGGTGCAGAAACTGCGAGACAGATACTTCAATCATACGGGCTAAGCAATGTGGACGTTGTTGAAACAAAAGGCTTTTTATCAGATCATTATGATCCCATTAAAAAAGTCGTTCGTTTATCCCCGGGCGTCTACAACAGCAATACAGTCGCATCCGTGGGAATTGCCGCTCATGAGACGGGCCACGCACTACAGCATGCCAGGGCCTATAAACCCCTGATGTTTCGAAACGCAATTGCCCCTACAGCATCAATAGGATCAAACTTTTCGTGGATCATTATTATGGTAGGATTCATATTCGGCTCGCTCGGACTTATTAAACTTGGGATAGTGCTTTTCAGCCTTGTTGTAGTATTTCAGCTTATCACACTACCTGTAGAATTCGATGCTTCCGCGAGAGCAAAAGAAATACTCTCGTCACACGGCATTGTCACTTCTAATGAACTCGCCGGTGTAAGCAAGGTGCTTTCAGCCGCAGCAATGACATACGTGGCAGCAGCAGCATCCGCTATTATGACGCTTTTATATTTTCTTATAAGAGCCGGTTTGCTTGGCGGGGGAGACGACTAAAGCAAAGAATAATACTGCATTCGAAAATGCGTTGTCTGCTGCATTCTTGTTGAACACAGATTCCGGGATGTGCTCCCAAATAATTACGATCTTCTTTTAAAAGACCCAAGCCGAAAGTCCTCGACGATCTGTTCAGCCTGGTCTTTAACCTTTAAGATCGCTCCGTAGGGGGTCATTCCGGAAAAAACAGACAACATTCGTTTTTTCTTTTCACCTTCAACATACAATTTGTCAAACCTGAGAGGGATTTCCCAGTCCTTATTCCTGATACTCATCAGGCCGTCAAGAAAACCTATTATTTCATGTAAAAGAAAAGCCGATTCCTTTAAATAGTTGTTCTTATCTTTTTCTATTTCTATCTCTTTACTGTCCGGCCTTGTAAGAATAAGAATATGGTCTTCTATTCTCTTCGCATGCTTTTTCCCCATAGGAGCAGAGAATTCAGCCAGCCTGTCCTCAAATCCGTAAAGCATCTCTTTATGCTCATATTCACTTATTACTATCCTGAGTATCGAAAAATAAAAATTAGTAAATTCCGACAAAGCACCATAAAAACGGGATATTTCAGGACCGGCCAGCCTGTGAAAAAGAATAGCATTATATTTGCTGATCCTGGCGGTATTTTCCTGTATTATTCTGTCAACCTGCTCGGAAAAAGAATTAGCATAAGAATCTTTTATTTCCCTTTCCTGAGCAAGATTTTGTTTTATCTTTTCATAATTCGCTATCTCAGCTAAAATAAATGCCTCAAGGTTCATTCTTTTCTGCAGGGCCATTCTGAACCTGTCTTCAAACGCGTCCAGGTTAAATAACCTGGTATTATACTCAACATTGGATACTTTGTATTTCTCCCTCAGCTTATAAATTAACTGATCGATTTCTTTTTTTGACAATCCCATAACAGAACCTGAACCCGGAAATTAATAAAATAATTTAAAAAATTCGTTGCAAATTTACTATATTATGATATTGACTATGCCATTATGCTTGTATTACATCGTGTATAATAATATATTTACATATCTATTGTATCAACCACTTTTGACATTGGATCGAAATATTAACTAAAATTTCTTGTTTTCTATCTGTCTGTACAACTGATCCGGATAATAACAATTAACGCAAAAAATTTCCGATCAAAAATTATCATTAACTTCTATCGAATACAGGATTAACATGGTTATCAGCTATAAAGACTCAGGCGTCGACATAAAAGCCGGAAACAATTTTGTCAAACAGATCGCCCCTATTGTAAAATCAACATTTTCCAAAAGAGTAATTACCGACATCGGAGGCTTCGGAGCTCTTTTCTCAGGTTCATTCCCGGAACTAAAGGAACCCGTGCTTGTCTCAGGGACAGACGGTGTCGGCACCAAATTAAAGATTGCGCAAATGATGAACGTCCATGACACCATTGGCATTGATGCAGTGGCAATGTGCGTAAACGATATACTGACACTGGGAGCGAAACCGCTTTTTTTCCTGGATTACATTGCATGCGGGAAGCTCAACGAGAAGATACTCACAGATGTAGTAAAAGGAATGGCTGAAGGTTGCCGCCTCGCCGGATGCAGCCTGATCGGAGGTGAAACAGCCGAACATCCTGATGTGATGTCTCCGGACGATTATGACATTGCCGGTTTCTCTGTCGGGATTGTTGACAAAGAAAAAATAATAAATCCCGAAGAGATCAACAAAGACGATATACTTATCGGCCTGCCGTCTTCGGGGATACATTCAAACGGTTATTCACTGGTAAGAAAATTATTCTTCGATATCAGGAAATATACTGTTAATACAAAATTAAACGATCTTGACAGACCGCTCGGTGAAGTCCTGTTGACACCAACAAAGATTTACTGCGACTCTGTCCTTTCCTGTATTTCCAGGGGTTTAAAAATAAAAGGAATCGTCCATATTACAGGGGGCGGTTTTTATGAAAATATTCCCAGGATTCTCAAAGAAAAACTCGCAGCACGCATACAATTGAACCAGCTAAAAATACCGCCTATCTTTAATGTAATAAAGAAAGAAGCTGAAATTGAAGATGAAGAAATGTTTACGACCTTTAATATGGGCACAGGGCTTATTCTGGTTATAGACAAAAAAGATACTGATCAGGCGCTTAACCTGCTTGCCGAAACTGGTGAACCGGCAGGTATAATAGGCGAGATCGTAGATTATAAAGATCAGCATGTAATTATTGAGTGATTTAATATACCCGGTATCATTGACTGCACAACTCGACTGACTTTCACTATTGATATCAATAGGTTTTTCAATAAACTATATTTTATTCTTTATTGTACCATATTGTACCATTATTTCCAGTTTATTTATTTTAATCCCTTATCTTATAAACGCGCACCGGAGGTCAAATATAAATGAGAAGCAGTCCTGTCCAGATATTGCTTGTTGAAGATCAGGAAGACCACATCGGGTTTATCAGGAAAGCACTGGATGACAGCCGGGAATATAACCTGAACACTGCTTCCAGCTTAAACGACGCGCGTGAATTTCTTAACAAGAATAAATACGATATTATCCTAACCGGTATCCGGCTTAAGGACGGCAAGGGAGTTGAACTTCTTGAAAAGCCAGAAATTTTAAATATTCCCCTGATAATAATAACAAGCATTGAAAATGAATCCGAAGCCGCGGAAGCAATCGAAACAGGCGCGTTCGACTACATAGTTAAATCAGATAAAACTCCCGGTGAAATCAGGAGATTCCTGAAACGGGCCCTCACTGAATGGGATAATAAAAAAGAGCAGAAACAAGCCGGCGACAGCATCAGGGAAAGCGAAAGACGTTACCGTGAACTCGTGGAAAATGCTTCAATAGGGATTGCTCTAATTGATACTAACGGGAATTTAATAGAAATAAATAACAAACTCCTGGCAATGCTGGGATCGCTCTTAAAAAAAACCGCAAAAGCCTTTAATATATTCACTTTTAAACCTCTTGTCAAAGCCGGTCTAAGTGATGCTGTTAAAAAATGTATATCTGAAAACAAGCCTCAGTCCATTGAACATTACTATACATATAAACAGACCGAACCAATCTATGTCAGCAGTAATCTGACGCCTGTACATAATACAGAAGGAAAAATAACCGGGATACAGATCAATGTAACAAATATAACCGCAAAAAAACAGACAGAGGATGAGCTTATCGAATCTAAAAGAGTTTATTCGATGCTTGTGGATGAATCCCATGATGGAATAATTATTTTACAGGATGGAATGTTAAAATTCACAAATCCTATGGTAGCACAGATATCCGGTTATACTCAGAATGAGCTTAAAAATAGAAATATAAAAGAGCTGTTCCTTCCGGAATACCTGGAAATCATTACAGGTTTTACTGATAAACTGATCTCGGAACAGAATGTATCTGATAATATAGATGTTAAGGCAGCTAACAAAAACGGTGAAATAATCGACCTGGAAATCTCAGGCAAGGTTGTAAAATACAGGGGGAAACCAGCGGTTCTGTATGTAATCCGCCGGATTACGGAAAGACAGCAGATCCTGAAAGCATTACTCGAATCCGAAAAAAAGTACAGAACACTTCAGGAAAACCTGCCCGTGGGTATTTTCCGCAGTACACCAGAAGGAAAGTTCAAATTTGTGAACCAGGCAATGGCAAAAATATTGGGTTTTGATTCCAAAGAAGAGCTTTTAAACTGCAATCCTATCGATTTATGGACAAATCCGGAAGAAAGAAAAAAGTTGCTGGAAGAACTAAAATCAAAGCACTTTATTACAAATTATGAAGGGCAATATAAAAAGAAAGACGGAACAACTTCATGGATATCATACAGCATGAACGCGGAATTCGATAAAAACGGTGAGATACAGTTCATGGGCGGTATATTAAAAAACATTGATGAACGCAAAAAAGTTGAAGCAGCTCTAAGGAAAAACGAAGCCCTTTATTCAGCCTTATTCCACCACAATCCGATACAGACAGTCGTTGTTGATAAACAGTGTAAAATAATAGCCCTGAACAAAGCAAAAACCGAATCAGGTGACAGACTCCCGCGCCTCGGCGATATCATGTATAAGGATTACGCTGCCAGCCATAATATTGATATGCATAAAGAATTGTTTGAATGCATCTCATTAGAAAGAATGCGTGAATTTCCCGAACAACCCTATAAAAATAAAATATTATCCATAAAAATTTCCCCTTTCGGCGAAGGAGCCATAATAACATCCCAGGATATAACGCTTCAAAAACAAGCTGAAATAAACCTGAGAAAGAGCGAAGAAAAATACAGGCTGGTAACGGATAACATGCTGGATATGGTTTCAATGTGCAACGCGAAAGGCGAATTTTCTTTTATAAGCCCTTCTCATGAATTAGTATTAGGATATACCCAGGACGAACTCATGGATAAGAATATCTACCAATACATTCATCCGGATGATGTTCTTCTGGTTACTAAGCAAATTGAAACCCATAATAAAAAACACGGTACAGCTTCCATCACCTACAGGCACAGACATAAAGACGGCCATTACGTCTGGCTTGAAACCTACAGTCATAGCATAAAAAACGCGGACCACAAGTACATAGGCGCTGTACTGTCTTCAAGGGATATAACGTCCCGCAGAAAAGCAGAAGAAAAAATAGAACACCTGAATGAGCTACTTATTGCCATAAGAGACGTCAATCAACTGATAACGCACGAGAAAAACACCGTCAGGCTTATTGATGGAGTAAGTGAATGCCTGGCCCGGTCAAGAGGCCATACTGATGTCTGGATAGGACTGATAGACGGTTCCAATAAGATCATTACCGCATCCGAATCCGGACTGGGAAGATCTTTTCTAACCTACCTGAAGAAACAAAAAGACATAAGTTCGCTTTCATGTGTAAAAAAAGCATTGAGTATGCGCAAAGTTGTTACAATGAATTGCAGGGATGAACAATGCTGTGATTATCAGTCAAATCCGGAACATAACAGTGAAGGAAGAATGGTAATCCGCCTGGAATACAATAAAAAAATATATGGGATATTGAATGTCGGTGTTTTAAAAGACTTTATCGGAGAAGAAGACGAACATTCACTGCTTGAGGAAGTAGCGGGAGATATAGCATTCGGGCTCTATAACACAGAGCTTGAAAAAGAACGCAAAGAATTACAGAAACAGCTCTACAGATCAGCCAGGCTTTCAGCCGTAGGCCAGCTTGCTGCAGGCATAGCGCATGAATTCAATAACCTTCTTTCAGTCATACTCGGACATACCCAGCTATCGCTGGAAGAAGATTCAATAGATGAGATCAAACAATCCCTCAAAGAAATAGAAAAAACCACTAAAAGAGGAAGCGGGATCGTAATAAAACTGGCCGCCTTTGCAAAACCTAAAGAACCTGACTTTAAAAGCGAAGATATAAGCCGCACAATCGACGAAGTCTTACAAATGCAAAAAAGGCAACTCCTTCTTGAAAACATCAAAATTGAAAGAAAATACTACTCAAACTCGAAAGTCTCCTTTGACAGGGGCCAGATGGAGCAGGTCTTCCTGAATCTGCTCATAAATTCAATGCATGCCATAAAACCGAAAGGAAAAGGCAAAATTGTAATAACAGTAAAGGATGTATATAAAAATCTCGAAATAAGGTTTTCTGATAACGGTATAGGCATGGACAAAGCAGCCAAAGACAAAATATTCGATCCATTCTATACCACTAAAGGAGCCTGGGCAAAGGATTCTCTCGGCATATCAGGCACCGGGCTCGGGCTTTCAATTGTGCATTCAATAATAAAACAGCATAACGGGACTATCACATCAAAAAGCACTAAAAATAAAGGTACTACCTTTATAATAAATATACCCCTGAAATCCGCCATATATGAAAAGAATATCATAGTTGAAGAACAAAAGCAGGCATATAATTCAATAAATGACAGCATGGAAAAAATTAAGGATATGAGAATACTCCTTGTTGATGATGAAGACGAGATGACCGAACTATTCATTCATCTGTTTAAAAAAGCAGGATTTGAGAATATTAAAACAGAAAACAAAGGAGAAAAAGCAGTCTCTATATTTAAAAAATTCAAGCCCGACATAGTATTCCTTGATATCATAATGCCTGAAATGAACGGAGAACAGATATTTAATGAGATCAAATCACTGAATGCAAACATCCCCATTGTTTTTATGAGCGGAAAAATTGACCTTAAAAAAGACCGGTATATCCGGAAAGGCGCATTTGACATTATACAAAAGCCTTTTGAGATAAACCAGATATTCAATATTTTAAACAAGGTTACATAGTCCGACTGTAAAATTCCACAGTATTAACCATTATCTCTTTATATAGTGAAATAATTCTCCCTTACAAATGAAATCCGGAATAAAACGGCTGCCCCCCCCCCGATCAAGCCTCAGACTGCGGGCACTTTTATTCCGAAACCGCTTCCCCTCCGTTTCAGAACCGTATATGACAGGCAACCAGTCAAAAACAGACTTACAAGCCCTAAAACTCCATCCCTCATGATAAAAAAAAGCAGGATTTACTTAAATAATTAAACAACGTGGACTTTAAGTTATATTCATGAGTAAAAATAATTACTTAGCAACTCACCCTGCCCCAAAGCGGAGACAAATCCTGAAGAAACAATAAAAAGCAATAAAACAGACTCTTTAAAAAATTGTTACTCAGAAGAAAAAATATTCCTTTCATATAACTTATAATCTGATTATTGATGAAAAATCTTTATTTACATTTGACTCTTGTTATTAAGTTTTATATATTTAAATGGTTTAAGGATTTATTAATAGGTAAAATATATACTCTATTTAATTATATAATAACGCTTCTGAAATAT
>CAZVYR010000022.1:12747-23531 GCA_964631555.1 uncultured Leptospirales bacterium | reverse complement strand
ACAGACTAACCGGTTTTGTTGAGAAAGCAAAAAAAACCGGCATAAATACATTTGTCCTTGATATTCAAAGAGGAAAAACCGGGGAATGTGCGGTACCATTGCAAAATGTAACATATCTTCTGAACAACGGCATTCATCCTATAGCCAGAATAGTGGTTTTCCAGGACGGACTTACAACATATCCAGTGCCCGGGCATTTAATCGAAAACAGGCTTGATATTGCCGAGAGTGCGTGCAAGAACGGTTTTAAAGAAATACAGTTCGATTATATAAGATTCAATGATTATCGCGTGTCCAGACGCCTGTCATTTGATGAGAAATACAGCTTTATCCAGAGCATAATAAACAGGGTAAGGGACCGCCTTAAAGAATACAACGTTAAAATCGCAGTGGATGTATTCGGAAGAATACCGTTAAACAAGAACGATGCCATTGGCCAGAAAATGGAAGTATTCGATGAAGTAGCTGATATTATATGCCCCATGGCATATCCCTCTCATTACACATGGAGCAATAAAATGATGTCGGATCCTTATTATACAGTATATATAACATCTAAGCGCGCCAGAGAGAGAACAAAAAACGCTGATATTGTTACATATATTCAGGCATTTCAAATGAAAATAAAAAAATCAAACCTTACTTATCAAAAATACATAGAAGAGCAAATGAAAGCCGTGCATGATGCCAAGGTAAAAGGTTTTATTCTATGGAATGCATCGCAGGATTACGATGTTCCTTTCCATGTGGTTGACAAATTCTACCGCACACAGAATGAAGCGAATAACACAAATATCAAGGATAAATCTTCATAACCACAGTTCTTTTGGTATTGCCAGACTTACTTATTCGAATTCCACACTGAATTCGGATTTATTCGCAAACGGATCATTCTTTAAAGTAATAACAGCAGTTTTGTCCTCAGGCATGTCAAAATATATATAATCGGGCTTCGGCTGCTCAATATTATTCAACTTGATATATTGACCCTTTTTTTCATCAAGAGCCCATTTCTCTGCAACCAGAAGATGCCTGTTGCTTGAAATATTTGACTCGAACACCTTTTTCTGTGATTCAAGCCCGATTGTGGTTCTTCCCGCGTCAACTTTGTCAATATATACTTTGTAATATGACCTTCTGTCCCACGCAGGATCCTCTATATTAATATCATACGCTATGAATTTAAGATTAAATTCCCTATGTTTTATCTCCGGAGTTTCTACAGCAGGCTCTTCAATAACCGGTTCTTTTTCAGGTTCTTCTTTCTTTACAGCCTCTTCCGGGTGTTCGATTCTTTTATTCCGGTCAGCAGTAGAACATGATATTAAAAACATGAATAATACACTTAATACGGAAACTGTAACAGCAGGCTTAATACACATATATATTACTCTCCCAATTCGATTGTATAAGGTGCATCATAATTATCCAGAACAGATTCAACAATTAAATATCCCCTTGCATCAATCATTTCATTGAATGTGATAGAATTATCATCTTTTACAGATTCCGTCCTGATTATAAATCCCAACGGATCAGTAATTGAAAATTTTAATTCAGCATCCTTTATTCCATGTAAAGTCAGCTTTTTTCTGACCCTTTTGTTATACTCAAGTAAATAAAAATCCTTATCTCCCGCTTTGGAAATATAACCCGTTATCCTGTCCGATTTTATCTTATTTGCGGTCTCTTTCGTATCATTCGGTTCAATTTCAAGATCCTCCGAATATGGAGAATAAGAAACATTCAATAAATATTCGGATCCCAGTATCTCTCCCCGCTTTGCTGAAAGTTCTATATAAAAATTATCTTTAAAAAAGGCATCCGGCATAACTTCCCTGCCCCCGCCCTTAATATTGTCTATTTCAAAAACTTCTCTTTTGTTATTATCGAATATTTTCATTACAAGATCCGACCCCTCAGACAATGCCTCGATCCTATATATAAATCTCTCATCCTTTTCATCCACTGGTATGGAATCCGGTTCGGTATTCTTTTCCCTGGAAAATAAAAAATAATCACTGTCCCCTTCCGGGTAAATCCTGCCTTTCAGTTCATTGCCGGTTATTAGATTCGCTTTTTCAAAATCATTATTAGGTTCGATCTCAGAAGAATAATCATATACCCTGAACTCAGTCTGAAGAGTATAAGGAATACTATTATTGGACTCAAAATTAGACGCAACCATTATATAATACGTCCCGGATTTTACGATCCCTATTTCCAGTGCCTCACCTTCATCTGGTTTCCCGTTATTTGAGGACACAATCTCATTGGCATTGCCGTCAAAAACAGATAAAACCGAATTAACCTCCGGAACACCGGAAAGATTAATATTAAGCAGAACAGGATTATTATCAATTAAGTCAATATTGAAATAATACCAGTCCTCTTCCCTGAAAGGCGAAGTTGCACTCTGGTTTAATTTATTAAAAGCAGGGGAAAAATAACCTTTTATTTCTCTCCCGATCTCTATTGGATTCGCCATATCATAAGTATCATTAGGTTCTTTTTCCTCTGCGTCCCATGATCTTGCAGACACCTGAAGCTGATAATGATTTTCCTTGTTGCCCTGCGGGGTATCTTTATCCCCGTGCAGGACTGTTATATAATAAGTCCCTGTATTGAAAAAAATATTGCACATCCTTTCAGGGGAAGACTTTCTGGAGTCATCGATATATTTTAATAATGTCTGGCCGTTATCCTTCCAAATCTTTATTGCGTGGTTAAGGCCTTTGACAGGCGACAGCTCAATATCCGCTACGCAGGGATTTACCAGGTCGAGTTTAAAGAAATCCTGATCAGTGGGCGTATCAAGCAAACCTTCAATCACCGTATCCGTATTTATAATATTGGACGAAAAAAAATCATTATTCGGCTCTATTTCCGATTGAATCGACTTTTTGCAGGAAATAAATATTGGAAAAAATAATAAAAGAACAACAACGCTGAGCTTTTTATTCATAAGATCTTTATCACCAATTTAATGTATTCTAGAAATAAACAAACGAATTTAAACCCATATACTGATTCTGCCGGCATTTTTTATGATATTGAAGAATAAATTATTTTGTTTTAGTAATTTTTTCTTTATGTAAATCCTTTTTCTTTAAAAATTCAATCAACTGAGAAAATAAAGCGTAAAATTCCTTGAGTTCGTCTTTCTTTCTCATAGGTCTTAAATCAGGATATTGGCCGTTTATTATTTCGCGAATATACTCGGACATAATGAAGATCGGGCCTGATATTCTGTGTGTTCTTCTTATTATTACAGGATAAAGAATAATACCGGCAGCTATCAGAAATACGATCATAATCAATAGTATATTATTATTCCTGTAAGTAAGTTCGTGAAGGAGCAACGTGTTCTTTTTCATCAGGGCCGTATTCTTATCACTCACCTGTTTTACCTGTGCATTGGCAATAAGTTTATTATCCTTTAAATTTTCCAGCATCAAATTATTGATCTTACCCTGTGCTTCTATAATATCCTTTTGTTCATTCAAGATCTTCTGTATTTTTCTATTATCATTAACAACATTAACTCCGATTGTTGCCACAAATACAAATGTAATAATAAACATGACAGCAAGAACAGAAAAGGTGGTTTTCAATTGAAACTTCTTATCAATGATCTTTTGTTTCCTTTGCTCCATAAATTGATCCCTTTGAAATTTAATTATTCACTTCAAATGACATTATATTTTATAATATTCTGAGAAAGATTTTTTAAACAATCCGTCTCTCCCATAACCTGGGATAACCTGGACATTTAGACCTTCAACCTGGAACTTATTTGCTTCCACTCCGTTTCCTCTCCGTATCAGAGTTGTTTCCACTCCGTTTCCTCTCCGTAACAAAGTCGCTTCCCCTCCGTTTCAGAACCGTATGCAAAAGAATTCTGATTCAACACTAATACCGGAAAACCTCAGACAAAGAAAATCAATAAGGTGATTTTGTTATTCAGGCAATGATTACACTCACCAGTGAATTGTAATTCTTAATGATAAGATAATAATGATAATATTAAAAATCCCGAATAAATATTAATTATATACTCTTTTGTTAATTTTTCCAATAATAATTATAAAAATAAAAAATTATGTGCAAGTAATTTAATTAAAAAATAATAATTCAAAATTATCATTGCCAAATTATCCGGGTCATATTTATAATATTTTTAGAATAAATAATAAAAATATTTATCTTACATAAATAAATAGTAGACTTGTGGCAAAACTGATTTTTCCCGGCCGCAGGCGGGGAAAAATCCTTATATTTCAGGAAAAATGCAACAACTCTAGTTTTTCAATCTGTGATATTCTTTAAAAATGTCTCAGACATTGTTAATCACGGTACTCTTTAAATCTATATTAATAAAAAATAATCTAAATAATAAAATGATAAGACATATAACCTTCAGCAGTCTTTTTGTGGAAATGAAGAAAGACGGCTATCTGAAACCGTTTACAGGAATGCAGTTCACTACAAATACCATTCAGGATAAATATGTAGTATTCGAAAAAGACTGGATCGGGGACGCTTATTTTAAAGCGATGTTCATTGCTAAAAAAGCAGCTCCCGGAATATCCTTTTCCCCGAACGACATGATAGCATTGATCTTTGACGAACACGACCTGCTTATAAAAGGATACCAGATAAATGAAGTATCAGAGTCCAATGAATTCTCACGCAGGTCAGAGCTTGAATCCATGCTTTCAAGAGGGGATATCTCGGAAAAAGAATATAAAGAGATCGGCGATTTGTTATATATCAAAGGAGAGATACCGCTTGACTATTTAGTAAATGTAGATATACCGGACAAGAAGCGTCTGGAACAGCTCGGCCTTTTATAATAATAAATTCATTCACACCGGCTCGCTTATTTTGCTGATATATTAAAACTTATCTCAAAATTTTATAATAAAAGACAGTTGAATTGAATAATTTAAATTAAAAGATTTCCTTAATTAAAATATTTTTATATATTTAATAATCTGGATCTTATAAAAAAATAACAAAGGAGGATAAACATGAAACTTGCACAAGAATATCTGGAAATAATAGAAAAAAAGCTCAGGGAGTTAGGTGAAAATATAGATGAGTTAAACGCAAAAGCTAAATCGGATGTGAAGACAAATTATAACCAGAAAATGGAATCATTGCGCACACAAATGGATGAAGCCATGAGCAAAGCAAACGATAGTATTAATACGCAACTTAAAGACTGGAGTACCAAAATAGAAAGCCTGACGGATAAAGCCAAAGAAGAAGCAAAAAAAGAATACAAAGAGATAGTTGATAATATAAAACCGAAGTTAGACGAATTCCAGGTAGAATTGAATAGATTGACAAAATCAAGTAACGATGCTTGGGCGGAAGTAAAAACCGGCGCACTAAGGGCATGGACCGAATTTAAAGGCGCATTAAAAAGTGCATCTGAGAAATTCAAATAATTAAACCCGGCTTACTTCTCATGGAAAAATAGCATACTCTATCTGTTAGCCTGTGTTATTATTATCAATACACTGCTATATACGCCATTATTCATTGCCGCAGGCGGCACTATCAGGCATTTCCCTTTTCGCCTTGCAATGACTTTTTAAGCATGCTTCACACTTTTCGTCGCTGCACATCTGGCAAACAAAACAATCCCTGCACTTATGTTTTTTCTTACCGGATTCATCATCCGGAACAAAAACTTTCCCTATAAAACCCGGTATTTCAGTAAAAGCCATTTTCCTTCATACAATATTGACAATACTTTTTTGTTCTAATTTACTCTTCTTGACTGACTTTTTCTATTAATACAGATAAGCTTATCGCTAAATTAGTTTAAAGACAACCGTTTAATTATTTCCCGGCCAATTAAAATAGCAAGTCTTATTTTCGTAAAAAAAACAAACATTATTCAAATTATACTTGTATTTTTTATACCAATAAAAAAATAAGTGTAAATTATGTATACAAAAAGTATTGTTATTAAAAGTATATTTTTCATTTTAATCACTGCCAGGCTGCAGGCCGGGCTTCTGATAAATGAGATCGCATGCAACACACCTGGAGATGACTGGGTCGAGTTATTCCTCAGCGGCAGCCCAAAAGACACAATGGAAATCTCCGGTCTGTTTGTTACAATGTATTACGGAACAAATGAACACCTTTCAGAGAGTCCTGTAACAATATACGCCTGCGACAGGCCTGAGACGCAGTACGATGACAGATTCGTTGTTGTTCATCTTACAGAAGCAAATACAGAAGATGAGACCGACCTTACCGGAGATACGAATAAGAACGGCCGTATAGATATTTACTGCAATAATTACTCAGGCAGCTTATGGAATACTGACTGCGTGGTTGCCGTTGATACGGATGACGACCCTGAGAACGGCGGTATTCTTGATTTTGCGGCTTATTCCAACAGGGACGGGTCTCCGAATGATGTTATTCAGTCATATATTGATACAGCATCTTCTTTCGGGCAATGGAATACAGCACAGGGAAATATCCAGGAATGCATGATCTATACCGGACCAGAAGGACTTGGATCATTCATGACAATTGCCAGGATTAGTGCTGCTGATACAAATTCCCTTAAAGATTTTACAGTCACGAGATACATGACTCCGGGGAAAGAGAACATGCTGAATGACAGCGTTTCTGAAAGTGGTAATATCTTCAAGACAATCAGAAAAAAAATATCTGTCACACCTGAGCATTTTACAAAAGGTAACTGTGAGATCAGATTATTCATTTACAGAAATTGCAATGTAAGGCTGAGGATATTTTCCTCAATAGGATTGCTTGTGTACGAGTCCCCGCTGTATAAAGACATATTCCCGGGAAATTATACGATAAACTGGAATTTAAAAGGATCGGGCAAAAAAGCCTGTACCGGTCTCTATATCGCGCAAATTGAAGCAACAAAAAAAGAAATTAAAAAAACTCAAACGGAGAAAGTATATATGATAGTGAAACGTCATCGATGATAAAAATTGCCATTGCATTACTTGTCGCCAAATCTCTCGCTCTTTCATTTAATTATAAAGAAACGAATCCCGCGTCGCTTTTCCCGTATTATACAGCAGCTTCAGATACAGCACCCTTTTCGCATATCTCTAATCCCGCATACCTGCCGTTATGGAATGCCGGTTATTTAAGCTTTGACTATGGGAAGCCCTATCAAATGGAGGAAATGAAGTCCGGCAATATGCGGGCAGGATACAGCGGGGGTAACAAAGGCTTTCAGGCAGCATGGAACAGGTTCGGGATCACGGAATACCATGAAGATATATATGAAGTCAGCTTAGGCTGCAGGCCCTGGAAATTTATTTCACTTGGTACTGGTTTATCCTACTATCATTTAAAGATAGATACTGAGGATATAAAATACAACAACGGCTCTTTTGACATCAACTCTGCCCTTCTCCTGCTCCCTTTTGAATGGATATTGATCGGCTTTATTCAGGAGAATCTCCTGTCAATGATAAATGGTCAGAAAGAAGAAGACTATTTATATCCCAACCGGATTTTCGGGATTGCCCTTAAACCTGCCAGGGGTATGACTTTAGCCTGGAACAATAATAAGATCTATTACGGATATATTAACAGCTTCTCGGTTACGGCAAACGTGCTTCCCATACTAAGCCTAAAAGGAGGATATTCAAGGGAAACATCCTCCTATTCCTTTTCACTCAGCTTTATATTCCGTAAATTAACAGTAGCTTACGGCATGAGTTATCATACATATCTCGGCGCAACTCATAAGCTTGGAGTTACAATGGCATCAGCGGACTATTCCCTGGAAGAGGTTGACTACAGGAAAAAACTGCGCAGGCTGCCCATGAAAAAGAAAAAGATAAATATCAATACGTGCACAATGGAAATGCTTACCGGGTCAGGGCTTTTTTCACGCGAGATAGCGGAGAGAATAATCAGGTACAGAAACACGATCGGCCCTTTGGATATGAAAAGCCTGATACAGATCGGGGTAAGCGAAAAGGAGTTTAAGATCAACAGGAAATATATAACAGGCCTGGCAGGCAACACACGCGTTATTGATAATACCGGGAAAGAAGGCTCGCAAGCGCGACCTTACAAAAGCCATCAAAGAAAAGGATATGATGTTGACACAAGGAAGCAGCTTTTTAAAAGGCTGCTTGAAAACGGGTTAAGCGCGTCAACTGCACTTGAGATCGCGGAACTCGCAAGGGAGAACGACAAGGAAAAGCTTATAATCCTTATCAGGACGTCCCCCGATATTCCTGAGGAAAAGAAAGAAAGTATAATCGAGATATGTACCGAACTGCTCTGATCTGCATAATTATTATGAATGTATATATGAACGCAGACGCGTCTTTGCCAGTGGATTTTTCTGTTCAGAGCGAATATAAACAGGACACAATCGATTACAGCAGCACTGAGAGATATTTCTACAGGGAAAAGCTCGGAATATTTTTCAGCAGGGAAAGCTCTCTCAATATATCCTGTATATATCTTCAGCACGAAGACATTTATAAATATACATGGAATCTTGTATTAAACGATATATCACCCAGTGCGTCTTTTCTTTTCGGGAACTACTTCGTCAATTTCGGCACAGGTTTACTGATAGGAAGAAAGAGATTCTACGAGCCGGATATCTTTGCGGACAGGGACATGAAACCTGGTAATGTTTTTTCGCCGTGCAATACAGGGAATCCTGTGTTCGCGTTCAGCGGGGCTGCAGGAGTATTCCGTCTGCGGATCAAAGATATAGATTTTACTTTCAATCTTTTTTATTCGATAAAAGAGAGATTCACTGACGAGGAGTCTTACGAGTCAGGCGGTATATCTTCAATGCCTGCTCTTGATAATAAGATAACGCGTGAGTACAATCATAATGAGCCTGTGCAGATACATACTAAAGGCGGGATGATCTCTGCAGCATTCCTGAAATATTTATATATACAGACGTATTTCCTTATGACTGATCTGCGCAGCCAGTACAAAGACGAAATCTGCTGGGACCATGATGAATCGTACGACGAATCATATTCCATCGCGGGATTGAACGGGTTCGGGGCTTTTGCAAAATATAAAGACGACTTTTTCAGCTTTATTGCAGACTATGCTGTTACTCAAAAAGAAGCGGTACATAACGGCGACATAAAAAAAAAGGAGTATGGTCACGGCACTATCTTCGGCCTGGAGTTTACTCCTCCTGTTCTGTCGATAAGCATTATTTGGAAACGAGCCGGGGCATCATTTTATTCGCCGTACAGTTCATCAGTGGGCGAGGATTATCCTGAATCAGCCTGGTTTTTCGATACCGGGATAAATATTTATTCGAATCTGAAATTGTTTATCGGGCTTTCTTCGCAGAAGAGAACAGGACCTTCGTCCGCGGACAGCGGACTCCCGGTCACCAAAAGGGAAAAAGCAGGTATTTTTTATTCTAATGGGTTTATTGAAAAGCTCGATGTCATAATAAGGAGACTGGAAAAGACTGCTGATGATAATACCGAGAAACTACAATTTAAAACTTCTTCTAATATTTATGTTATAAAATCCTTCAGCTTTTTGCTTTCCCTGATCCGTCAGAGAGACAACTGTGATAATATTTCACGAATTTACAGCACAGGCTGCGTATTTTCACCTTCTCGTTTTTTAAAGATAAACTTTCATTACGTGAACGCAAAGATATCCGGAGAGAATATTATATATACGATAAATTCTCCTATTATGGGTTCAACTACTCCCGGATTCTTTGCCAGGGAAAACTCGGATATTTTTATATTAAAAGCCGGGCTTAAATTCAGGGGTTGTTTTTTGTCATCCAGGTATTTTCACCAGTTCAATGCTCAAAGGTCCGTGTTCCGCAGATTTGAGGCCTTTGCAAGCGGATATTTTTAATAATAAGAAAATACATAAAATATTATTTTTTATTGACTTTGTATTAATTATCATGTATATATATGCAAATAAAATAAAATAATTACGATTATTAATCTTATTTGGGTTTTTTAATGATTCTTACAGCCGCAGGAAGCGGTCTGCTACAATCAAATCGGCAAGTCTCCCCCGCAGGCTGTGGAGAATCAAACTATATAAAGATTATAATTTATTGCAGGTAAGTTTAAATGAAAATTGATATCAACAGGGATGAAAATGTTACGTACATTAAACTGATCGGAAAATACGATATTGAAGAGCTTCTCTTTTTCAGTACTGTATTCAGCGACGAGATAGACAAAAAGCCCCCGGCAATTGGTTTAAATCTCGAAAGTTTAACGTATATTGATTCATCCGGCATAGGAACTCTTATCAGGTATATGAATATGGCCACAAAGGAGAAAATTGATTTCTTTTGCTATAACCTGAATGAAAATATTGAAAATATTTTCAGGATTTCAAAGCTTGATCAGTTCCTTTCTATTCTTTCAGTGGAAGATATTCAGAAAAAGTTTAAAACCTTGTGCAGTGCAAATAATTAGTTACAAAAAATAACTAAAACTACCCGGTTTTTTCCTCCTGTTTTCCCGACATTTTGTATTGAGGTCATTACCAGTATTAAAACACATGTTTTTTAAGCTGCTGATCAGTTAATATACAGGGCTGCGGAAAATACGGCTTATCGAATATTCTATATATTGCATGATTTTATGTAATCCGGAATCAGCGTTTGGTCCATATCCTTTTAAGGAGGATTAAGTAACGGAGCGGAAGCGGTTTCTAAACGGAGGGGAAGTGATATAGGAACGGTACTGAGACGACTTTGAAACGGAGCGGATACGGAGGGGAAG
>CAZVYR010000022.1:0-12647 GCA_964631555.1 uncultured Leptospirales bacterium | reverse complement strand
AGACGACTTTGAAACGGAGCGGATACGGAGGGGAAGGACTTCCGAAAGGATATTAAATATACTTAGTGATTCTTTTAGTGCTTTCGTTATACAGGGCAGCCTTGTTCTCATATATTATTATATTTATCATATATTTTAAAATTACTTGTTTTCTTATTAAAAAAACCAATATTCAATCAATTTATTATTGACGAATTGTATTGTGATGTTACTGCGGATTCGGTATTGTTTTTATTTGGCAATACTGCTTAACGTGACTGATTTTTTCAACAGAGTCCGTCAGCCAGCCGACAGATTGGTATATTTTATTCAATCCGGATTGAGCAATTTAACTTTAAAACCAATAAAAAGAACTTTGGCAGATCAACAATGGCAAGAATATTATCAGGCATTCAGCCTTCAGGCAAACTGCATATCGGCAACTATTTCGCAATGATGAAGCCGATGATTGAGTACCAGGAAGAACATGAGCTTTTTTGCTTCATAGCGAATCTTCACGCAATGACAAGCTCAAACGACGGGGATTTTCTCAGAAAAAATACTATAGAAGCTGCTATTGATTTCATTTCATTAGGGCTTGATCCGGAGAAATGCTATTTCTGGGTACAGTCGGATATCCCGGAGGTCACTCTGCTCACATGGATACTTTCCTGCTATACATCCACGGGTCTCCTGGAGCGAAGCCACAGCTACAAGGACAAGATCGCGCGCGGTATTGTGCCTAACGCAGGGCTTTTTACTTATCCTGTGCTTATGGCTGCTGATATTCTTCTGTTTCAGTCTGAGCTTGTGCCTGTAGGAAAAGACCAGAAGCAGCATCTGGAAATAACGAGGGACATTGCCCAGAGCTTTAACGCGATCCATGGCGAAACCTTTGTACTTCCGGAGCCCAAGATTTCAGATGATATAGCTTTGATTCCAGGTATTGACGGACAGAAAATGTCAAAAAGCTATAACAACGCGATCGATATATTTGAAGATGAAAAAACGCTGAAAAAAAAGATAATGAAGATAGTGACTGATTCGACCCCGGTCGAAGAACCTAAGGATCCTGATACATGCAATGTATTTGCTTTGTACAGGCTTTTCGCGGATGAAAGTAAAACAGAGGATCTTCGCGCTAGGTATAGAAAAGGCGGCATGGGATACGGGCAGGCGAAGACTGAATTATTCGAGCTTATGCGTGATTATTTCAGAGAGGCCGGGGAAAAAAGAAAATCGCTCAGCCAGGACATGGGGGAGATTCACAGGATACTGAAATACGGCGCTGACAAAACCAGGGAGATCGCGGTCAGAACTCTGGACGATGTAAAAAAGAAAGTCGGGCTGGATTATTGATGCTGTTTCTTACCGGGCCGCTTTTTTGCGCAACGCCAGGATTGTGGCAGCAGGTTGTCCCTGGATTTTTATCCGTTATTCATCCTGTCCCTCTTGATTTGCTTCATACATATCCAAATATTCCTGTGCAGTAACTACTCCCAGGCTTCCCTTTGCGTAATCCTTTTTATTTCTTGTTACTATAAAATCCATCCCCTGCATCTCAGCGGCAAAATACTGCATGGCATCTTCAAAATCCGGAAAGTCTGATTCAAGCGCCGCATCTACGGTCTTTTCATCCATCGGCAGCATCGACAACTTTCCTCTAAGGGATTTCATCGCTTTTCTTGATTTCGCTTTTGTTGAATACTTTGTTATTATGTAATCGACATTGGCCAGCACAATTGGAGTTGTGAATCCTGCCGCCTTATCTTCAGCGATAATCGTTAACAAGGCCGCTGCTGCCAGGTAGTTTTCCCGCCGGGCCACTAAATCTATTATGATATCGGAATCAATGAACAGACTATTCATGAGCCGCCTTATCCGCGCGATGCCGACGATATTCCTCCCTGATATCAAGGCTATCCGGTAATTTAATAATCCCGATAAGTTTCCTGATTTCCAGAGGTATTCCCTGACTGTTTATATTCGGTTTCTCCCCTGTAAGATATTTAAAGTATTTTTCAACTATTCCTGAAAGGGTTTCTCTGCGGCGTTCGGCGTAGGTCTTGGCACCGTTAATAACAGTTTCATCCAGTAATAATGTCAATTTTTTATTCATAAGATAATTCCCCTGCTTTCATACGTATATAATATAAAAAAATCATACGTGCTGTCAAATATTATTTAAATTATTTTAAAGGTAATCTGAAACGGCAGTTTGCCGGTAAGCAGCAATATTCATCAATATTTCTTCACGGATTTACTCTATATTTCCAATTTTGTTAAATCTTATTTTAAAATTTTCATGATCCATTGAAAAATAACGAAAAGTCAATTTTCCTAAAACATTTTCGATTGGTACAAATCCCCAATAGCTGCTGTCATAACTGTTGTCCCTGTTATCTCCCATTACAAACAGATAACCCTCCGGAACTTTATATTTCCCAGATTTGGCAAATAAAGGCCGGTGTTTCTTTTCCTGGATTATATGCCTGACGTTGCCTATTGTCTCTTCATATATTACAGAATCCTTGTTTTCTTTACGACAGGGATTTGGCCGGCAACAATAAAATCTACAGGATTCTTCATGCTGCTGATGCTTAGTCTTTTTATTTATGTTTAATAAACTCGATATACTTTTCCTGCATTTCTTTAAGTGACGGCGGACAGCCTTTGATGTTATTCAGGTTTGGGTTATTTTTCAATGAGCATGTGCCGAACCCGATTGTATTATCTATATCATAGATCTTACCCGGCTGTTTGCCTAAAAGAACGTATTTTGCTTCTTTAAAGCCGCCATTGAAAAAAACATTCAACAAGAAAGGCAAATTGTTAAGTTTCAGGTCAAACAGGGTTTTAAAGGTAATAGCACATTGCGTGCACATTGAATCTGTAATACTGAGATAAATATTTGCAACACGCATAAAGTCGGCATGTGGTTTAAGATGCGGCCTAACACTGTTTGATAATTCTTCACCGACGATCTCATAACTGCACTTTGGTTTAAAATGCTCAATCGATCCAGGATCAAAGCCCATACAAATAGCTGCAACATGATCATGTGCATGTAAGTCACAGGATGCTATAATAAGATTGGTTTTTCTGGGATCGCCGGTATCAGTTGGTCCATCACCCTCCATTGAGAGAATACCGTCCGTCATTATAAGATCAGGCTTCACAATATCACCCAATAGTTTTATTGATTTATGAAGATTATAGTCGCGATGGAATTTCTTTTTTGTATTATTATCAAGCAGACCTTTCTGATTTTTTGCACCTAGAGAAACTGAAGTCTGAACATGAGTCTTCATTTTGGGAACATTGATATATTCATGAGAATCAAGAATTTTAGGCAATAAAACAGTATTGTCCCCGAATTTCACTTTTTTTCTCTCAAGTTCATTTACATTTACAAGACTGAAATTATATTTCTTACGCAGTTTTTCGAAACCTGTTTTCCTGATTACCTCATCGTAATTGATATTGATAGCACTTCCATCCCCTACTATAATCTCCATGTCAGGATAATTATACCTAAAATACTTAATAATCCCCTCAACGAACTTCGGATGCGTAGTGACTGCTTTTCCGGGACGAAACATATCCACGAGGTTCGGCTTTATAAATATCCCGTCCTTTTTCGGTTTGTACTGAAGCAATTCCATTGTCTTTGAAATTGCCGGGTTTATAGTTTTATAGGTTGAGTGGACAATCGATACTTTCGGTTTATTCATAATGGTCCCCGTTTTCAATTCTTGATCAGTTTAAAAAACCTTACTTCCTCGCTCAATGCTTTTACATTTTCCTTTATATTCAGGCTTGTATCTGTCAGGTCATTGCTCAGGATAGAATTTTCCTGAATAGAAGTATTGATATTCACAATACTTGTATTTATTTCTGATATCGCAACCTTTTGTTCCTGAATCGAATTTTTATTAAGATGCAGAATATTCAGAAGATTTTCCGCTTTTTCTTTTAATCTTTTTTCAATTTTTAGATTTTCATTTTGAATTTCCGAAACATTCTTTACTTCCTGGGTAAAATCTTTAAGGCCATATTAACTGATCCATTATTGATTCCTTTATATTGAAAAAGTCATGAAGCTTTTAAAAAATATAATCAGATATTTTTCATATACTCTTTTTTTTGCTATAAAGATTTTTAAAAAGCGAGAGGATGAATATTTAATAAATATTCAAATCCGTTTGACCAGCAAGTAATAAAACTATATACTTTGATGCGTATATTATCTTTACACAGCCCTGAATATTAAAAAATTCATAACAAAGTTTTGGCATTCTGTCAAGTTCTTTTAAACTATAAAACCTCTCGTGATCATAGACAATAAAATGCCCCGGGGCAACTCCCCGGGGCAATCACACTGACTGCTGCAACCGGCATATAGTGCCGGATATTTTTTTACATAACTCCGCCTCTTCTGAGCGATCCCATAATTGAGGCGCCTACTACATCAACGACGCACGTACCGCCGTCTATCACGAGAACGGCTCCTGTCATAAAAGATGAATCCTCGCTTCCCAGGAACGTGCAAATGCCGCCAATCTCGCTGGTTTTCCCGAAACGTTTAAGCGGAAGCTCTGTTGATATCATCTGGAAATACGAATCAGTATCCATTTTAAGCATTTTCCCGAACTGTCCGAACTCATTCTCCGTCATATCTGTTTTAATACCGCCAGGGCATACAGCATTGCACCTGATGTTTTGAACGCCGTAATCAAGAGCAAATTGCTGGCTAAGAGCGATCAATGCAGCCTTGGAACTGCAGTACGCCGGCATTCCGGGCAGGCATCGCAATCCTCCAACAGAAGCGATATTTATCACGGATCCGCCACCGGCTTTTATCATGTGAGGCACAGAAGCCTTCATAAGGAAAAACGGGCCGGTTACATTCACATTGTATACGTCCTGCCAGACTTCCCTGCTAAGATCTCCGACAGACCCAGAGGCGCTCCTGCCCGCGTTATTGATAAGTATATCGAGTTTGCCACCAAATGATACTGCAGTTTCAATCATACGCACGGCATCCTCTTCTTTTGCAACATCTCCCTGGCAGACAGTTGCCGTGCCTTCCGGAAAAGATTTTAACATCTTATCTAGCATTTCCCGGCGGCGGCCGGTGATGCATATCTTTGCTCCTTCCTGAACATATCTTTCAGCGATTGCGGCTCCGATGCCTGTACCTCCTCCTGTAATAAGCGCTACCTTTCCTTCCAGCTTCATAGTAATACCCCCTTATTTCTTATTTATACATTAAATCAATTATTTGAACTATATTGTCTCTGTGCCGAAATAATACCTGGCAATTTCCAGCAGGCGGAGAATCTGCCCTCCCACGACTATCTGGGTAATTTTAATATCTCTGAGAAGCTTCTCCATCTTGCCTTCCCGCGAATAGCCGTAAGAGCCCATCAGCTCAAGGCAGCGGTTAACTACTTTCCATCCGAGTTCGCTTACGACATTCTGGCACGCGCTGGCTGTCACAAGATTTTTTGTATCCCATGGTGCGCCATAAACATCAGGACGATCCATTCTCTGAACAACGCTGTAAAAGAACCCCTCGGCTGTTAATATATCCCTGCCTATTTGTCCAAGCTCATGAACAATCGTGCCATGCTCTTTCATAGGCCTGCCCGCTATCACCCTGTTATCCACATAATTTTTAAACACTTCAAAGGCTCTTTTCATTACTCCTAACGGGAAAGCTGCCGATGTGAGCCTGCCTATCGTTATATTAGCAATTACTGATCTTACATCGTCCTCAGGGTCCTCCTGTGCCCTGTTCTCTTTCGGCACCCTTACGTTCTCAAACCATATATCCCCGTTTGTATCCAGACTGGCACCCATTTTCCTATATGGTTTGCTCGTTGCCACTCCGGGTGCGTCAGCGGGCACGAATATTTGGGCAATATTATTCGGGAATTCTTCTCCCTCCACTGAACAAATGACCCGGAACATCTTGGCTTCTCTGAAGGCTGAAGGCCATAACTTATGGCCATTTACCACCCATTCATTCCCCTCTAAGCGGGCCCTTGTTTTAATATGCGCTCCCTTCAACCTTAAATCTTCGACCGATCCGCCTGAATGCGGTTCCGTAATAGCGCTGCAAATCATATACACCTCGTCTCCGCATAATAAAGGAGCTATTTTTTCAAGAAGTCCCTTGTTGACCTTCGGAATTGTCAGGGCTGCTATTGACCAGGGAGTGATAAATCCGGAACTCGCAATACTATAGTCCCCTCTTGAAACTTCTTCAACTGCTACACAAGTGTCCACTGTTGATCCACCTCCGCCTACTCCTCCGAACTCAGGAGGAACAAAAGATCTTTGCAGACCTAAATCAATAAGCAATTTCTTATAAATATCGTGAACAAATGTATTCTCCTTTCTTTCTGTCCAGTCCCAGTAATCATCACTTTCTTCGGCATGCGGTAGAATTTCATTGTTAACAAATTTCCTCAAACTATTACAGAACATCCTGCTCTCTTCCGATATCAGATGATCAGGTCTTAAAAAATCATCAATTCCTTTACTGCTTACTTCGTTTGTTCCTAATGCCATCGAAATACCTCCATATAATTTTTTTATTTACAAAGATTGATAAAAATAATCTTTGCCTGTTACACGAAAGTTTAATCCTTGCTCAAAATCCTAAACAAACCTTCCGGCATTTACACATACTATATACTGGCTTTACCTCTTAAAGGCTTCAGCAGATAATCTTTCCGCGTCTGCTTCTTTTTCATCTTGTAATAATTAATTAAAGCGATAAATGGGTATGATTTTAATCAGTGCTTAGTCGGTCGGCCGGATATAACAACGATAGGTTAAAGAAAATAAGCATTCAAACATTAGCAATATTGCAAGTGGACGCATTTCAATGATTAACTATTTATTTTGCAGCATCAAACTGATTAAAATCAGATCAATTTATCTATATTATAACAATATCTGCATGAGAAGTAAGTTAAAATGAGCAAGTCAGATAACATGCGAATGATATATCGTCTTATTTTGTTAAAACAAATAAAAAACTATTGGGATGAATATTTCAATTGAGCTATAATAACAAGTGTTTTTGCCGGTTTCTTACCGACCGCATCCCCTCTGTGAGGAATACTGCTGTCGAAATAAATGCAATCCCCGGGATTCAACAAATATTCTTTATCACTATAAAAAAACCTTATTTTCCCTTCCAAAACATAAAGAAATTCTTCTCCTTCATGATCAAGCCAGCCCCCATCAACTTCGGGGGGATGAGTAATAACAAAGGGTTCCATGATCTTTTGTCTTTTTGCAGGCGCGACAGTTTCATAATGATACCCAAATGCAGTGCCGTCCCGTGCGATAACTTCCCTGTCTCCCTTTCGCACTAAAGTAATATGATCTTCCGGTTTTTTTTGATTAAAAAAAGCTGCAATATCTATATCCAGCGCGTGGGCTATTTTACTCAGTGTTGCTATTGGAGGGGATTTTTTTCCGGATTCGATCATGGACAGATATCCTTTTGTCAGACCTGTTTCATCAGCCATTCTTTGAAGTGTAAACTTCTTTTGGAGGCGCATTTCTCGAATCTTTTTTACTATTTTTCCTTCGTCCATAATAGTAAACGATGTTTAATGATAGTTAACAAGGATGTCAAGGAATAATTAGATCAAAAATAAAAAATAACTCACACAATCATTATGCCATTTTCCAAAACCCTTTTATTCGTCCCAAAATCGTCGAAAAGTCGTCCTTTTTACCTTCAAGATACAAGACTAATAAAAGTAAAAGTTCAAATATTTATAAAACAGAAAATATATAAAATTATTGACAAAAATACTTTCAACCACAATTGTTTTTGCAATGAGGAAACAGCTTTTAATAAAAAATATTATTTTCATAATACTGATAATTCTCCCGGCCTTTTCGCTCAATGCATTCCATGAACATAAGCTGACCGTAGTATATACCAACTCCCTGAACGGCCAGTTAAACGACTGCCGATATATAGAAAATCCGGGCTGGTCTGCAACAAGTTACCGGAGCATAATAACAGCTCATGGAAACAGGCTGTCAGGTGAAAGAACACATCAAAAGGGGAAATATAAAAATCAGGCGTAAAGAAATAAAGAATCTAAGGTTCAGCTGATGTTTGACAAAATTTTTGAAAAAATACTTAAAACAGAAACAGAACAATTACCCAAGATATTTAAAGACGCTTTTTATATCGTCATAATCTCTATATTCCTGGGACTCGCTATCAATATATTTCACCCTTACGGATTTGATCTCGTAAGCAAAAGCAAAGAGCGTAATAAAAATATAGTACTGATCTCCAGTGAAGAAGCCAGGATAAAAAAATACAGCGGAGCCGCTCTATTCATAGATTCAAGGCAGCCGGAAGAATACGAAATATCGCGGATACAAGGCGCGATAAATATTCCGGCAGTACCTGAGTCAATAACAGTAAAAAAAATAAAGGAAAATTCCGATCTGATATCAAAGCCAAAAGAGCTGGTCTTATACTGCGATGGTACAACCTGCGGGTCCTCTGAGATACTTGCGAATAAATTGATTGAGATGGGATATCCGAGACATATCTATATCATTAAAAACGGAATCCCGGAATGGTATAAAAAGGGATACCCGGTTGAGGGCATCAAGCAGGACGGTAACAACTTATGAGCAGGATCGCAAATTCAATAAACAGCCTGATTTACGGGAATAGTGTAACCACAATATTGAGAATAGTGATGGGACTGCTGTTTATTTACTCAGGATTATTCAAAGCAGTTAACCCGGATAATTTCAGTAAAGTGATAATCCTTTACGATGTTCTGCCTGAGAACCTGGTTCCCTATGCTGCAATAATATTCCCGTACATTGAGCTTTTGACAGGATTACTGCTTCTTACCGGGTACAAAATCAAAGCCTCGGCTTTAATTGCTATGATCCTGATGGTATTCCTGATTACCATAATCTCAATAAACATTTACCGCGGAAAATCGTTTGCCTGTGGCTGTTTTAATCTGGAAGAGCTTGGAATTAAAGAAGATATAGGCATACCTCTTATCCTGAGGGACATCGTATTTTTGATCTTCCAGTTACTGATATTCTGTGCGCGCCAGCACTTCTTTTCTATTGACAGAAAGATCGAGCAAAAGAATCTGACCTGTATTTAAGAAATACTTATTCCCCCTTATCGTAAACCGAAGAATACGCCTCACCGGTACTCGGATCAGCCAGGCCCGGATTTATCTGAAGCAGGTGCTTCAGGATAAAATCCCTGTTCTTTATTTCAGGGTGAGGAATAGTAAGACCAGTGGAATCAAGCACAAGGTCGTCATACAGCAGTATATCCATATCGATTATTCTGGGGCCCTTGGGAATTGTTTTAACCCGTCCAAGCTTTTTCTCAATATTCTGTAACAGGTTTAATAGTTCTTCCGGAGAAACGTCAGTCTTCACAAGTATGATCTGGTTAAGGAAGGAAGGCTGTTCAAGAAAATCGACAGGAGCAGTTTCTTCAACAGAGCTCATTTTTACTATTTCAAAGCCGCCTGCCATTAACAACTCTTCACGGGCGCCCTTAATGTTCGCAAGCCTGTTACCGAGATTTGAACCGAGTCCAATATACACAAGAGACATTGCTACAATTTATCCCTGTAATCTGCTCCCGATATTTCCATTATTCTGCACATTTCTTTTATCCTGGAAAGAATTCTTCCCTGGGATTTATCCTTCAAGGAATTATGAGGATTGTTATTCGAAGTAAATATCGTAAACTTGAGGGCTTCGTATCTCGCGTCAACCAGGTTATACAGCGTCTCCAGTTCCCATTCCGAATCGCGCTGTATACCAAAATCGTCAATAACCAGGATGTCCACTTCAGCATATTCCCTCTCAATTAAATCCGCCTCCCCGTAGCTGGAAGAACTCTCGTTAAAAGTCGACTTTATGCGGTTAAAGAAATTCCTGGATATCTTCACAAATTTACCTTCTACCGCGTACCTTGTTATAAGCTCTGTCAATATAATACTTGATAGCAATGTCTTGCCTGTACCCGGATTTCCCCATAAAAAAAGACCTTTCTGTACATCCGGGAAATTTCTTATAATATCATAAGCAGCGTTTTTTGCCTGTTCAGTTTGTTTATTTAGCACTTCAAAATTATTTATATACTTCCAGCGGTATTTTCTATCAATACCTGAATTTGAATAAACACTTTTGATCCTTTCAATCTTCAGACCAATCTCCCGGCAGGGACATTGGTATATTTTACCGTCCTTATAATAATAATACGGCGGGATCCCACCGCATTTACATACAGGGCCAATGCATTTTGGACATGGAGCAAGGGGTTCCGAGCCAAGCTGTTCAAAATAAGGATTATGAATAATGCCGGTAAATTCACAACTAAGACAATAAGTATTCTTATTATTAGTTTTTCCTGTCTTATCTGTTTTAGGTTCGTATGTTTTAACTTTAATACTGTTCATATATTACGCATACAATTAATGAAAAATTGGAGAAGAAGATGATGAGAATCTCAGATCTGATGCTGTTTTTTCTTTTTGATGCAAAATATTAACTACGAGACATAACGCTGTCAAGAAAATAAAAGCTTTTCCCGCTGAAATTTACAAAACAATTCATAAAGGTCGCAGACCACGCCTGCTGGAGGGAATATACAACTTAGTTTTTGATTATAAACAAATTTCCAGGTTAATTGATAAATAAAAAAGGAATTAATTATTTTTTTCAATAAACCGATATAAAACCTATATTCGTCTCTATATTATTCTTATATTATAGAAAAGAACAAAAAAGCAATAAACAAGGACTATTTGATTATGAGAAATAATAATCTGATAAAAAATTTTTTTCATAGTATCGTTATCTTGTTAATAGTATTAGCAAACACAAGTATTAATGCCCAGGATCAGGCTGCTGCAGCCGGGGATCAGGAAACCCAGGCTCCGGTGGAGCCTGATGTCAAAGGATGGAGGGTTAAGGATTATAAACCTTACCTTCAGGCAATGAAAGATATCTCTAAATTAAGCAAAGAATATTCCGAGATCATGTTAAAAGTAGCGATCGATAAATATTCCACAGGTATCGACATACTTGGAGATATGGAATCCAAAGTAACAAGAATGGAAGAGGAAAATGCAAACAGGCGAAATCTGAATGAAAAATGGCACTGGCAGGAAGTCGACAGGAAAAACAGGGAACAGCGGCAGATTTACCTGCTAAAACAGGAAGCCAAGATGAAAGCCGTCACTTATTTTGTAATGGCAATCAACCATCTTGATGATATCCAGTCCACACCTGTACTCGAAAGCCCTGAATTTGCCAATTTCAAGATGAGACTGTACCAGGTTTTCGTGTCCACACAATATGACCTTCATAATTTCCTGTCCTGTATTCCAATACTCGAACGTTATATCCTGCTGAATAATGAGACAAGAAAAGATGTATGGGCATATAAATACCTGACAAACTGTTATGCATTTATGGAAGCTGTAGTAGAAAAATCCAAGCATGTATCGGAAGAAAAAATAATGCATTACAGGCAATTAAAAAACAAATATCTGCTTCAGGCAGGAGAGATTCAATACGGTGTCGACTCTGTAGAGTATAAGCATTTACAGGAAATAGTAGGCAAGGACGAGAAAAAGACAGAAAGGCTTAATGATTTCAAATAATACAATATGCAGGGTTTTCTGCAAACCCTGCATACTGGTACATTCCCTTAAAGACATTGTGCAAATTTTAATTTATAAATCTTAATCCCAAGAAAATTCTGCTCCATTATTATTTCCTGAAGGATTTCACCAGTGGTAAGAGGATTGATCGTGACTGCCCTGAGAACAACAACTTTCTGCGGATAATATTTTGTAGATTCCAGTCGTGTCCTTGATACAAAGCTGTTATCCTCCTCCCGTAAATACCTGTGAAGCTCAACATTCAGCGCATTCAGCATATTATTAATATTCCTGATTTTCTTTCGCAGAGCCTTTTCCGTGTAAGGATCAGCACCCTCCAGCTTGTTTACCAATAATCCCAGTTCCTTCTGTACCTCTGCAGGAACGAACCTGTAAGTAAATATAAAAAGCTCTGGCACAGACATGGCCTCGAAATTCTCATGATTAATGATAAGATTTTTTAAAATTTCAGTAAGATTAAAAGCCATCTTAAAAAGAAGTTCAAATCCGCCGGACCCGAAAATCTTTAAAGTAGCCCATGGTTTTAAACAGGAAAACGGCCTTGAACCTTCTACCGTGAACCTTCCCTGGTCAACGGAATCCGGCCGCAATACATAACTCGCGGAATGCCTCATAAAATCAAGATCAGTCTCTTTCCTGAACAGTATCATACCCATTGAAAGAGGCGAGTATAAAAGCTTATGCGCGTCAAAAGTAACGGAATCGGCAAGCTCTATCCCGCTAAGCTTGGATTTAAATTGATCCACCAGGAGAACCGCACCGCCCCACGCGGCATCCACATGGAAAAAAGTCTGATACTCATCCGCAAGCTTACGCATCTCCAGAAGATTATCTATATTGCCTGTCTCTGTTGTCCCGGCAATTCCGATCAAGGAAATTATTTTTATTTGCTGTTCATTATCGCGATTATACTCTTTTATATCATAGCATATCTTT
>CAZVYR010000021.1:9111-23909 GCA_964631555.1 uncultured Leptospirales bacterium | reverse complement strand
ATTATCCATTTGTTCGGATAATTCGATATTTGAATTATATTCAGATCAATGAATGCCGGAATTAAAATATTCTTTACCTTAGTAAAGAGTGCGTATTTGAAACGAAGCGGAACCGGTTTAAAACAGGATAATACCGTTTTATGGAATGGAGCAGATACGATTCCTAAACGGTGAGGAAGCGGTTAAATACTGGCTTTAGCCGGTATTATGAAACGAAGGGGAAAAATTCCGAATACATTTTGCAGGGCCTGCTTTTTATCTTTTTTTAAACAGGTTTGTAATAAAATCAACGAATTCCACGCAAAACAATCCGAACGGGATATAGCCTAAAAAACCCATAACAGGCATTTCAAATATCCGGAACCCATTAACGAATGGTACGGAATATTCCCATTTCGGGAAACTGTAATAATTCCACATCTCCCAGAAAATGCCGCATATAAGGGCTGCTATTGAAGCTGATATGAAAATGCTCCAGTCCCCGGTCTCAATGCCTGACAGGATATGTTTTTCATTAAACAGAACCTGTAAGGAAATGATGAGCATCAAGGGCGAGAGCCAAGTCATAAAGAAAAGATAATCAGGAAATACCCCGATAAAAAATAATCCTGCGCAGGAAATGATAAGCGCTGCTGCTGCTGTTATCCTGTGTATTGGGAAACGGAAATGGCCCGTCGTATCAAACCCTGTTCTGATAATATTGAAACTTATGAGATATTCGTGGGTGCTTAATACTGCTGGCAGAACTGTTGAAAACGCGAGACTCGAGAGCAGGAACGTTGTTAAAGTATCGTACATTGTTCCTACATAGTACCAGTTGTGTACAAAGCCGTTTATATATTCGAAGTACCACCAGAATACCATGCTCACCGGGAACAGCAATATGAACTTCCGGGGCTTTCGGGTCAGCATACAACTGCCTGTCCTGCGGAATTTCAGTGCATTGATTAATATTATAAATGATAACCATAATGGGAAAAATGTTAGATGAAGACAGCCGGCAAATAAGCCGAACCTGGTCCAGGCTGTGATCCAGAATAATGCCATGGATACAAGGGCCGCATATCCCCAAAACGGAAATCGGTACACTGAAGCAGGGCTGATACCGAGAGGGTGATGTTTTATATAGCGCACGGCCAATATGATCAGTAATATCAGGATAGTCAGAAACATGAAAGATAATATTATAAACCCCGGCCATGTGAAGGGAGCGTGCTGTATATGCCGGGTTACCGGAGGGAACTCCAGGTAGTTTGCTACAGGCCTGCCGGTCAGTGCAATGCCGGAAAGGGGCAAAGCAACTGCCGCTGATATTAAAATTAAAAGTTTAATTATTTTTCCGGGCATGATTACTTTTTAATATATTAGTGGTTCGTTTATCAAGGATAATTATAATTATATTTCAATCCTGAGCCCGAGGAGATGAAAACGCCTGTAAATACCGTCTGCAGGGTCAGGAATGGTCCGATATTCGAACCTGTAGAACGGCATCCAGTAAAGGCCGCTCCTGACCCTGACTCCCGGCTCAAGGGTATATATTTTATCATACGTATCATTCATTAAAAAATCTACGCTTCCGGTTATATACGGCACAAAATACTTATACCGGAGTATATCCCACCTGAGCATTAGATTGTATTCCCAGGTGTATTCATAATAAGATTTTTTAAAGACCCTGCCTGCCGATATAAGCCAGTTGAACCTGCTGTTCAGGGTTGAGGTGCTGTCAGGATTATCTTCACCAAAGCCTGTTTTCATGCCTCTGCTTTTTATTCTTAGCTCTGCGGAATGGAACTGGCGGGAGTATCCTTTGTAAAAATTACTCTCGTCATAGCGCCCGTACATGTAATAAGGTTCGATAAGGGCATTTATAAAATGCAAGTTTACCGATATCCCGGCCTCGTATTCTGTCTGCATGTATCGCGGGAACAAACCGGCATCTTCCCTCAGCGAATCATGCACAAGCCTGGTGCTTATGAAAGGATAAACCATATGAGAACTAAAAAAGTCGATCTCTATAAGAATATCCGTATTAAAATTCAGATTATTGTCTTTTATGAATTTGCCGTAGCTGCCTCTGAAATGGAAATCAGGTAATTCAGGCACAGATACGGGCTCCTTTGAGATCTCATCATCAACGGCCCGGCCGACCAATGCCTCCATCCTGAGGCCGGCAAAATAAAAATAATGTGTATCATATTTATTGTCTGTATCGTAATTCCGCTGTATGCCTGCGAAAGGAGTAATGTCCCATTCGCTGCACCGGAGTCTCATTCCTGTTTCAAAGTACCTGTCTGTCCTTGCCCCGCTGTTAACAATAGTGGTAAGCGATCCCTCGACATACGGCGTAATAATATTATAGCTGAAAATATTATATCTTAATGTCCCGTTAAAGATATAATCATAATTCAGTACCCTTTCATGTAACCTTTTCTCCGCGGAAATACTGTAATTAAAATGATTTAAAAATTTTACATCCCATGGATTATTTTCCGTTTCTATATTCTTTCTGCCGGGCCTCATTCCATAAGATTCCCATTTAAGGCCTGAGCCATACCACCTTACCCGCTTGTCGCCCTCAGCTTTTTCATTAATGATGTTAACACAGTCGTGATCGAAGAACAATGTCAATATGCCGTATCTGAATTCCATGCTGAGATTGCTGAAGTCCATTTCATAACGGATGAGGTACGGGTGAGGGCTGCTGATACTGCCGTCAAAGACCATGATCTCATTTATAAACACTGAGAATACGAATCTTTTTATTTTAAAAAGATCTATATCAAGAATCCTTCTTCTTTCCATTGTGTAACCGTCATTGTTATTTTCAAAGACCTTTCCCTCGACCTGCACACCTGCCGAAGGCAGAAAATACGGTAGTTCTGCATTATGGGAATTGTTATAGGATATAGCGCTGTTTGTATTTTCCTCACCAGATGAAGGCTGTGCTAATAGCATAAAAAAAACAAAATATATAAGAACCCGGGCACTGGTTGCCCGGACCAAGTGAATCCATTCTCTTATGTCCATGCTTTTCCCATTATTCCTTCAAACAGCAATATTTAATTAATATTTTATTTATTATAGAACCGGTTTTCCCCGGCCGCAGGCTGGGGAAAAATATTATATTTTAGGAGAAATGCAGCAACTATATTATATTATTATATCTCTATTTATTTAAAAATAAAAATCAAAAAATATACTTGCTAAAATTTTTCTGATAATTATTCACGGTTTTTATATTATTAAAATGTATTTACTCAAAAAGTGAGCGGCATATACTTTTTGAGCTGTTACATTAAAATATTTAAGCATCATAAAAAGATTGTTGATATAATAAGATCACCTGATAAATATTTTATGATATTATCCTGTTAAAAAATATTTAACAGGTTTCTAAATATCCATACTGAGGTTTCTCAATGAATACACAGGAATTATTAAAAGCCGCGGATGCAAGTTTGTTAAAAGTCACTAACCGGCCTGATATTGTAATGGCAAAAGGCAAGGGGATGTATCTTTACGACACAGAGGGTAACAAATACCTTGACTTTGTGGCAGGCTGGGCTGTGAACTCCCTGGGCCATTCACCCAAAGCTGTCTACAAAGCTCTTAAGAAGCAGGCTAAAACCCTGGTTAACGCGAGTCCCGCTTTCTTTAACACGCCCATGCTTGAGTTCGCTGAACTGCTTACCGGGAATTCCTGCTTTGAGAGAGTGTTCTTCTGTTCAACCGGGGCTGAAGCCAATGAAAGCGCGATCAAGCTCGCGCGAAAATACGGGTCTGTGTATAAAAAGGGAGCCAGTGATATTATTACAACCCAGCACAGCTTTCATGGGCGTACTCTTGCCACAATGGCTGCTTCAGGGAAAGCAGAATTTGAAAAAATATTTGAGCCCAAGCCAAAGGGTTTTTTAAAAGCAAACTTCAATGATATTAAGGCAATTAAAAAGCTGATCTCAAAAAAGACCTGCGCAATAATGATCGAGCCTTTGCAGGGGGAAGGCGGTGTACATCTCGCGGACAGCGGGTACATTGCTGAACTGCGTAACATATGCGATAAAGAGAATATCCTTCTTATTTTTGACGAGATACAGACAGGCATGGGCAGAACAGGAAAGATGTTCTGCTATGAGCATTACGGGATTGAGCCGGACATTATAACGCTTGCAAAGGGTATTGGCGGTGGGTTCCCCCTTGCTGCAATGCTGGCAAAGGAGAGCCTTAATATTTTCGAACCTGGCGAGCAGGGAGGCACTTACACTGGGCAGCCGCTCGCGATGGCTGTAGGAATTGCGGTTTTTAATGAAATAGCCAATGGAAAGGTTCTGGAGAACTGCGTAAACATGGGAGAGCTTATTATTTCAAAGCTGTACGAGCTTTCAAAAGAGTATGAGATAGAGAACATCAGGGGCAAAGGGCTTCTTATAGGGTTCGACCTTAAGAAAACCAAGGGTGCTGATTTTGTAAGCAAATGCCTTAAGGACAGGCTGCTGATAAACGCGCCGAAGAAAAAAACAATACGGCTTATGCCTGCCCTTACTGTAAAAGAGAAAGAGATAGACGAGCTGATCTCAATCTTAAAGAAAAACCTGGCTTCTGCCTGAGACAGTTAATCAAATTTATAAGCCGCGCTTATTACTTACAGGCTATGCTTATAATTTATAGGCCACGCTTATAATTTATAAGCGACGACCCTGTTATCAAAGAAAGTCGGGATCAGGATCATGTTTTTGCCGGGGATATATTCAAGGTCCGCTGCATTGATCTTTTGTCCGGTTGTGTCGCTCAGGATAACGGTCTCCGTGTTTTTGCCGACAAGCCTTACTTTGCCGGCCCAGTCGCTTATTATATATTTATCTTTGCCAACAGGCTTTAAGCCGTCTGTACCGCCTGTATACTTGCCTTCTATTTCAACAGATACGCTTTTATTTTTTAAATCAATGCTGAGAATCGCGTTGTTTATTCCCACGATTAATTTTCCGTCTTTCATTGCAAGACCGTTTGGATTTACCAGTTTCTCCGAATCTCTCCATACGCTGACTTTACCGTCCATTAACCTGTAGATTCTATTGGTGTTCGTATCCGTGATATAAACAACCCCATTATCATCAATTGCTATGTCGTTCAGAAACTGCGCGCCTGCTGCTTTATATCTTTTTATGATCTTTCCGCTTTTTATATCTATCTGTACAATATTATCAATATCCGTGACATAGAGACTTCCTTTGAAAATTCCCATTCCCTTTGGAGCGTCAAGGCCTTCAACCCATTTGAGCCTGACTATCTTCCCGTCAAGACCGAGCTTGGTGATAAATCCGTTCCCATCTTTGTCAGCGGGATTGCCGTTTATATTCGAAACATAGAGGATTTCATCTTCAGGATCATACATTACTGATTCAGGTATTCTTAGTTCCCTGTCCGTTTCCCATATCTTTTCAAGCGCTGTGCCGCTTTTTTTACAGCTCACTATCATGGCAATAGTCGCAAAAAATATTATGACAAGAACAGAATATTTTTTCATTTTATGCCTCCCTGTTTTTTGTTTATATGAAATGGTATAAGAGATTTGCGCGGCAGTCAAATATAAAAGAGCGGGATCAGGCGCATCCCTATATCAGGTAACTTACTCCAGGATAATATTTACAGCATACGGCCTTTTTGTCACCCGGGCCGGAGCTTTACGCGCGCGATTTCCGGATTTAATACGTATCCTTTTAAATACGGCTTTGAAACGGAGGGGATCCCTCGAAAAGCTCGGGAACCGTAAGCAAGGTATAAGGTTGGAAGTTCAAGGTTCCATGGCAAAGAAGAGAGTTTTGACTTCGGTTCGTCTGTTGGAGTATGGGCAAGTATCCGTATTATTCTTTTTATATAGTTCGATATATAGAGATTATAGCCGCTCATGTTGAGATAGCGCGCTTTTCTGTTGAAGGCGTATCTTTCATCAGGGGACAAAGACTGCCATGCGCGCACGGCATCGCCGAATGCGAGGCGCACTGCACGCTGGGCTTCGGTATCCGGATTGCGCGGGATCACGTGGATACGCACGCACTGGGTTCGCACGCCATGGCGAGCGCCGGGTCTTGTGTAGAACACTACGTTGCCTATGCGTCCGCTGATAGAGTTTATTAAGATGTTCGGTGTTGCTGTTGCCATTTTGTTTTTTCCTTTGGTGCCTTTCGGCTTCGCTCAGGGCACGGATTTAAAAAGATACCCCCTCTGCCACTGCGCGGCATCTCCCCCTTTGCGGGGGGAGCAATCCGTGCAGGAAAGGATGATGGATTGTTTCTCTGCTTTCTTTAATATACAGTCTCTGTGTTCATGGAATGCTTTTAAAGAGGGTTAAAAGTTTTTTCCTCTCTCACCTTCTAATACGCAAATACCTTACAGAGTCATTGTTTAAATTAACAGAAAGAAGTGATTTTATTTTTATCCCTTTACTTATATATACGATTTCGCCTTACACTTTTGGGGTAATTTTAGGCTATTTTGGGGTATTTTTTTAATTTTTTTTAGGGAAATTGAAAAAAAATGTCTAAACAGGATAAAAAGATGTCTGAACCGCAGATCAATATGAGCATAGCTCATTTGGATTAAAATGATTACACAGATTATAACTGTGCATTATCATAGTTAATCATTTTAATCTAAATGAACTCCATTCATACTAATCAGCGGTGAAGAGAGGTTGCTCCGCGGTTGAAGGGATTGTTAACGAAGGCTTGAAATAATTTTGAATATCTATATTGACATTTTGTCAATGGGCGGGATTGGTATTAGTATCAATGATCTTCTTTTTTTAAAGCCTGCTGTATTTTTTCCTGTCTACAATAGCTGACAATACCCGGTTTACATGTTTACGCATAAGTGATTCTGGTTCTCTATTAATTTATTGGAGAAAGTTTTTGCTTCTTCGTTATTTTAAGAAAAGCTTTTCCCCTGTTATCGGAAGATATTGCTGAAAACGGCGAGGCAGGCAGATTATTCGCGGGGCTTGCGATAGATGGTGATTTGACAGATTAGCGGCGTTTGATATGGTTATGGCAAGTGTTTTGGGTGACGGAGATATTGTTGGATGGATAAGTAATGATAACGTATAATGTGCAAAAAGTATGTAATTACTAGTTAGCAACCCATACCGCCCGCAGGGCGGGAACAAATCTTAAAGTAACAGCCAAAAGCTGTAAAATTTGTTATTATAAAATTTAGTTAATTAGAAGGCTTGCAATTTTGAAAATAATAATATATTCTTTAAAAAATAACAATGGAGCAGAAGAATATCATAGGCAATGTTTCCATGGCCAAGACACAAGTTAAACCTGAAAATGAGATATTTGAATTGTTAGAAGAAGCAGAGACGGCTTTAATAAGGGCGCAGGCAGTTACAATACCAAGTTTAATCAGCGAATAACTGATTGCGGGATGTTCAATTTTATTTAGTACCTCTAAAATTTTTCTAAATCCATAATAATTCATTAATTCCAATATTTATTTAAATTTTGCATTTATCCAGAAATGGATGACAGGAGTATCGAAAATCAGAATTCCCGGGAAGTCAATCCAAATTCCCGGATTTGTTTAAAAAATCCGGGACTTTACTCAAATGTAAAGATAAAATAAACAGACTACACAAAATATTTAAAACAGGGCGTGAATTATCCAAGAAAAGCAATAAAATCAGCAAAAAATATTGAATGCAGAGATTAAAGATCAGCACTAGGAACTATTCGATGGAATAGAAAGGGACAAGTTACAGGATTTTCCGGTAGAGCCTTATGAACTCCGGAGATTCAGAAAACTGAAGACAGGCATGGAAAGAAAGAGCCTGTTATTATATCTCAGGTTCCTGTTAAGAACTGGTTTGAAATCATCGGGGATCATAGTATTGCTGATACTATTTGTGATAGGCTTATCCATAATTCCCATAAAATAAATCTTAAAGATGAATCAATGAAAAAAATAAAATCAATTAATTCTTGATTTAACCTGCCACCCGATAACTAATTGATTGAGGAAATGTTAGTCTAAAAAAATGGCAGGGAATAACAGGAATAGGTGGCAGGTTTAGCAAGAATATCCAGTTTCCGTACCGGCTTCCGTCTTCTGCAACAAACGACGCGATAGCAAAGGTATATTATTTCAAGGCGTTGAAATAATAATTATTAATCGCCATCCGGATAAATATCTGCGAAAGATTATCGGGAACCATCAGAAAGAGGATTTCATGTTCGAATTGAAATTTGATGAAAAATTATGTGCGGCATGTCCGACAGGCGCATGTCTGGTGAAGTGCCAGTATATGAAAATTGGCAAAGATGAGGCTAAAGAGGAAATGCTGAATATTTTTCGGGGAGAGGACTCCGTGGTGCTTCATGACTGCGTTACATGTTATGCCTGCGAAGAATATTGCAGACGTGGCAATCACCCATTTTATCTTATTACTCAGAGACGGGAGGATAAGGGGATTTTAACAGCACCTCGGGCAATCAACCAACAGTGGATCAATATCGGGGAACCCCGCGGCAGGATCGAAACAGGTGAAATCAAAGAAAAAGCCCTGTCATTCGGATTCATGCCACAATTCAAGAACATTGTGAAAGGCAGACTCTTTGAGGATGTGATGCCGTCATGGTTTTTCGGGCAGGAATATTTCTGTAATATGGTTTATATTCATTTTGCAAACACCAGAACCTTTAAGGAGCGCCTGCCTGTGGTAATCGAGAATATTCGAAATCTGGAAATTAAAAAGGTGATCTTTATGCATGATGAATGCTATGCGGCATTCACTTCAATGGCGCCTGCCTTTGGCATGAATGTTCCCTTTAAGTCAATCCATTATTTTGAATATTTATATAACCGTTTGCAGGACCTCAAGGACGATATCCGGCCGCTTCGCGTTAAAGTTGCCTATCAGAGGCCGTGTTCAAACCGGATGTGCAAAAACACGCATCACTATGTCGCTAAAATCATGAATCTTATCGGTGCTGAACTGATCGACAGAACCTATCAGGACGAAAACGCCCTGTGCTGCGGAAGCATATTCAGGGCCATGTATGGATACGACCTTGCTACGGATGTGCAGACTCGAAATATAAGGGATATGAAGGAAAACGAAGCTGAATACTGCGTATTCAACTGCCATGGCTGCGAAAACGCCCTTAGCGCCAAGGTCTCAAGTGCAGGGCTCAAACCCATACATATCGTGGAACTCTGTAAAATGGCTATAAGCGAAGTAACGGATAAATAGGGAGTATATCATGAGCGAAATGATTCAAGCGCTGGAAAATATTGTCGGGCAACAGTTCGTCTCGAATCAGGCTGAAGAACTTTATTTCTACGGACGTGATCCCGGATTAATGCCAGCCCATAAACCGGATTGCGTGATGCTGCCTAGGACAGTAGAAGAGATTCAGAAAATCGTAAAATTCGCAAACGAAAATAAGGTGCCCATTGTACCAGTCGGGGCAGGCATGTCACTGACAGGACTTTGTATCCCGCTCAAAGGCGGCATTGTCCTGGATATGAAAAGGATGAACAGTATCCTGGAGGTGAGGGAAAAGGCCCGTTATGCGATTGTTGAAGGCGGTACTTCAACAGGAAAGCTGAAGGCCTATCTGAATGAGAAACATCCTAGGCTGCGTTTCAGCATCCCGGATTCTCCAGCCACGTCGACGATTGCCGCCAATGTTATGATACACGGGCAGGGACGGCTCACACAGCAGTATGGTTTCAATTCAGATATGGTCTCCGGCCTTGAGGTGGTGCTGCCGAATGGAGAAGTATGCCCAATCGGGTCCAGAGCTCTTTCTAAGTACTGGTTTACTAAAGGAGCGCCTCTTCCGGACCTTTCCGGATTATTTTTAGGCTGGTTCGGCACTACCGGCATCATCACCAAAGTCGGACTCAAGCTTTACCCCAGAAAAAAGATGCGTGATGTGGAGATGTTTATAACGGACAGCCCGGAATTTGTTCCGGATATAATCTATGAAATCACGCATACTGAGATGGCTGAGGATATCAATATCTTCGCACAGCCGCTTCCCATGATATTCAAGGATAACCACCATATTGTCATTTATTTCACCGGGGATACTGAAGAGGAACTGGAGTTCAAGAAAAAAATGATCTTTCATGCTCTTGATCCGTTTATCCGGAACAAGGACGGAGGATTTATGTCAGTGGGAGCGGGAATGAAAACATCGCTTCTGGAGATGCCCCAGCAAAGCGCCAGCACTTTTGCAGATGTGACCAAGGGCGGCGGATTCGAGTATTCCGGCCCAATTATCCTGGTTGAAAAATATCCTCAGTGCTCCAGAAAGCTGGATGAGCTGGCAGAAAAATATGACCTAAAATACCACGCTACTGCCCGGATCATCGGGCGGGGACATGCAATGATGTTCGCATTTTCATTTACCTTTAACCGTGCTGACAGTGACATGATGAAAAGAGCCGCAGCCGCAATTCACGAGGCAAGCCGGTATGCCCTGGAAGCAGGAGGCGTTTTCTGGAAGCCCACTGTTGATGAACAGAGAATATTACTCGAGAAGATCAATCCTCAAACACGTCGTCTTATACAGCTAATCAAAAAAAATCTTGATCCGTATGGGATTATGAATCCCGGAAACTGGGAGGCCGGGTAAATGAAATATGAGGAAATACTTCACCGCTGTTTTCGCTGCGGCTGGTGTAAATTTACAAGCGACTATTCAGAATTCAACTGCCCTTCGTACAGAAAATACCGCTTTGATACATTTGCCCCCGGTGGAAGAATGTGGCTGATCAGGGCTTGGTTAAATGGCGATATAAAGAACACCGAACGCTTTCAGGAGATTCTCTTTTCCTGCGCAACCTGCGGGAGCTGCGTTGTACATTGCGCCTTTCCTTTCAAGGAAGATCTGGTCAATATTTTTATTTCGGCAAGAGAGGAGATAGTCAATGAGGGGCATATCCCGATTCTGGTAAAAAAATATTTCAGGAATATTTATGAATACGGCAATCCTTTCAAGGAACCTGCCAGGGAAAGGGGAGCCTGGGCAAAGTATACACCTGTAGAGGTATATAATGGGCAGGAGTATCTTTTTTATGTAGGCTGTGTGGGTTCCTATGATGAGCGGGGGAAAAAGATAGCGCAGGCTGTTGCCAATGTTCTCGTTAACGCAGGGATATCACTGGGTATTCTCGGGGAATGTGAAAAGTGCGACGGTAATGAAGTCAGGGTTCTTGGTGAGGCTGGACTCTTTAAGTACCTGGCCGAAGAGAATATCGGGCTTTTCAGGAAGCTGGGAGTACAGAAGATCATCACCCTGGATCCTCATGCTTTTTATGCTTTCAGCAAAAATTACCCGGATATTGGCGGCCAATTCGAGGTTTTTCATTATACACAGATCCTGGCCTCTCTTGTAGAATCCAGGAAAATTGCCTTTAATAAGCCCTATAATGTAAAGGTAACCTATCATGACCCATGCTATCTTGGACGTCAAAGCGATGAGTACGAGGCACCCAGAAAGATCCTGCGGGCAATCCCTGGACTCGAACTGATCGACATGAAGCAGTCGCAGGAGAATGCTTTCTGCTGTGGCGGCGGAGGCGGGAACTTTTTCACCGACATCCTGGGAGGCGGACAAGACAGCCCCAATCGTATCAGAATAAGAGAGGCAATGGAGACCGGTGCAGGCATTGTGGCAGTAGCCTGCCCACAGTGCGCCAAAATGCTGGATGACGGGATCAAATCCGAAGATCTGGACGAGCAGCTGAAAGTCATGGACATTGCAGAAATTTTACTGAATTATTTGTGAATATAATGCAGAAAATTAAATTTCTAATAAAGAAGCACATACAATTATATTAAGTCTGATTAAAATGATTCATATTGGATCCTGTGATATTTCCGGGTATTATTTTATTTATATTTCACGAGTACTATATTGGACCCGCTGTAATTTCCGGTTGCTGTAACGCCGTTACCTAAACTAAAATCATTAGTGCCTCGAATCTCGCCTGCTACGTATAAATTTTCGTCTGAATCTAACGTTATTGAGTTAAAACGAGAATAATTCAGACCCGAATTAACGGTCTGTGCCCACTGGGGTTTACCGTCCGATGGACCGTATTTTACAATAATTATATTGCTGTTACTATTCACACCGGTTGCCTTAACATTATTGCCGAAATCGAATTCATCCGTACCGTCAATTTCACCCGCGGCGTAAATATTTCCATAGGAGTCCAATGCCACTGAATTAAACCAGGAATTCCCCGAACCGGAAACGACGGTTTGTGCCCATTGGGCAATCCCCGACGAGTTGTATTTCACTACGACGATGTTACTGTCGTAAGCCCCCTTCGCGGTAACACCGTTACCGAAGCCAAATTCATCAGTTCCGTCAATTTCACCTGCCGCGTAGATATTCCCATCAGCATCTACAGTGATTGATTTACAATATGAATTGTTTGTATCTGTTGTTACCGATTTAACCCATTGTGCCTGGCCGGATGAGTTGTATTTCACAATAGCTAAATTACTACCGTCGTAAGCCGGTGTTATTTTAACACTGTTGCCGAAGTTAAATTCATTCTTTACATTAATAATACCTGCAGCGAAAACATTTCCGTCTGAGTCAGTACACACCGAGTAATATTCAGATAACCAACCGGAATCGACTGATTGAGCCCATTGTGCCTGGCCGGATGAATTATATTTCACAAGGACAATATTAGCGCCTCCGCCATAAGATCCTTGAGCGGTTTTGCTATTGCCGAAATCATACGTCCCGGTATCGTAAATTACACCGGCAGCATATACATTTCCGTCTGTATCCGTAGTTACTGAATTGAACCAGGAAAAATTAGGACCAGTAGTAACAGTTTGAGCCCATTGTGCCGTGCCGTCTGAGTCGTATTTCACAAGAAGAATATTCCCGGAAGTATATTTGCCTGTTGCAGTTACACTATTGCCGAACTTGAATTCCACTGTTCCGTAAATCTCACCGGCAGCATATATATTGCTGTCAGAATCAACAGTTACTGAATTAAAATATGAATAGTTTGGCCCGGTTTCAACTGTCTGCGCCCATTGAGCTGTACCTTCCGTGTCGTATTTAACAAGGAGGATATTAAAATTATCATAAGTTCCGGTAGCGGAAACTGTACTGCTAAAGTCGAATTCATTCGTACCGTTAATATATCCGGCAGCATAAATATCGCCGTTCGGGTCAGTTGCTACTGAATTAATCCAGGATTCAGACGGAGCCGGATCTGCTGTTTGAGCCCACTGTGCGATCTTTTCCGTTTCCACGTCCACAGGGTTATAAATCGCCTCATTTCCGGATCCATCCTTTACAAGTACTGTAAAATAATAGGTTGTCCCGTGTATAAGGTTTGTGACCTGGCAAGTCAGCGTATTAACGCTCCAGTCCATAATCAGGCCGGAGCCGGTTACTGCATCGGCCTCTGCGACTGTATCTATTGCGGATTTGCTTGCCGCCCTTACAAGCTTATAACTCAGGGAGTTCTGAGCAGTCGTCTCATCAGTCGCCGCTCCCCAATCTACAGTGAGTGAGTCCGGTACAATATTGCTGTAAATGATGCCGGCACCTGTCTGAGGGGCTGTCTTATCGGACGACCCTCCGCCGCCTGATGATCCTCCGCATCCTGTGAATATTATTGCAGATAGAATTGCGGTCATCATAATAGTTTTTATTCTAATTTTCATTGCAGTAATCCTTACGAAAATTTATACTTTATCATTGCAACTGTCTGTTCCCACCGGGCCTGCCGGACGAGTTGTATTTCACCATGATTGTATCGCATCAGCTACTTACATTTTTTATAACCGCTGTATGAATTTCAATTATCCTTCTACCAAAATTACTAAACACAGGAATTCATGACATCCGTACTACTACGTAATTTGAGTATTTTTTACTATTTGAGTATGTATTACTATAGGAAGAGATATAGCGGGTCTATATATGCAGCACAGAATCCTGTTTTTTTTAAGATTATAATTGAATTCGATTTAAAAACATTTTAAGCGAAAGAATAATTCAGAATACTTTTTAAGTTTTGCCAATCGTTTGCTGAAAAAGGTTTTTCATTTTCATTAAAGGCAGTTACCCTTTTAATGTAATTACACGGCTATAATCATATTGACATATTTCTGTATCAATTCTCACCAGCCGCGATATATACTTCAAAAATTTTTCATCTTGACAGATCATAAAAAATGTCCTATTAAACTTGGTTAAAAGATTAAAGAATTCATCAGCATAAAGAATGAATGTATACACGATAATTGCATTTACGGAGAGCATTGCATGCATCGTTCTGGCAGTGCTTGTCCTGTTCCAGGACAGTAAAAGAACACTTAACCGCTTATTCTTCCTGATGGGCATAAGTCTCTCAGGACTTATTTTGTTTGCAAATCTCTGTTATGCCGCGGACACCAGGGAACAAGTACAGTTATTGTATAAAATTTCCTCCTTCTTTTTTGGTTCATATTTTTCTATAAATCTGCATTTTAACATTGTTTTCACAAAGCATAAACTAAGGCTATGGCACTATTTTCTTCTATACATGCCGGTGCCTGCAATAATTATTACCACATTTGCGGATTATACTCTCTTCTCAGATTTTGTCCGCTCCGGCGGAACCTGGAACCTGATCCCGGCATATAATAGTTTAGGATTTTATCTGGGTGTAGTCTGGCCGGTCCTGTGTTCGGTAATTTCATTACTGCTGGTTGAAATCTATCGCAGAAAAGCGATAATGAACAAAATAAAAAGGCAGGCCTTCAT
>CAZVYR010000021.1:0-9101 GCA_964631555.1 uncultured Leptospirales bacterium | reverse complement strand
TCTTATTACAACTATCATAGGTCCGGTATCGTCCTTTCTTTTGCCTGTTTTCGGAATTGATGGACTTACGATGCTGGGACCGAACAGCTTCATCATCTATTTAATCGCATTATATTATGCAGTCTTCATGTTCAGATTTCTTAACCTGACAGCTTCCTTAATGACTGATGAAATTATTGCACATATTAGCGATATGGTAATAATTCTGGATACAGATTTAAAAATATTCATGGTCAATGATAAATATACGGAAATTTTAAATCCGAAAGGTAATAATATTATAAATGAATCCATTTATAAAATAGTGTCAGATAAAGATGAAGCTGAAGCTAAATTCGACGAATTACTGAGATCGGGAGAAAGGAGCCTCCGGTGCCGACTGAATTTTCACGAAGAAAGTGAAAATGTTTTAACTGATTCTTATATATCGAAAATATACGACAGGTTCAACGATCATACAGGTTTTCTGATCATCTCCAGGGAAAACAAGGGTAAATTGCAATTCCAGAAAATGTTTAATATAACCAAAAGGGAATTCGAGATCATTGATCTTGTACTGTCGGGTGCTCCCAATGTAATGATCGCCGAAAAGCTGAAAATTTCAAGGAGAACAGTGGAAACCCATCGCCAGCACGTATATAGCAAGCTCGGAATAAACGACAGGATTGATCTTTTTCATCTTGCAATGGAATTTAACATTATTCCCGGAAAATAAAACAATATCCCGGTTCCAGGTGCATAAAATATTCAATAGCATTACGGCTTGACTCAAAGAGTCAGATTATTTGTATTCACTAACCCAGATGCAATCCCTCCTTCCATCGGATTGAGTCCAGATAACCATTGCTACGCCGTTACTGTTTACTGTTATAGTGGGAGACTGTGCATCCATGTCCTCCGTGTCAAGTATTGATACAGTACCCCAGCCCCTGCCGGCAGTATATATATTCGCGCAGACATTATAACTTGTCCCGTCGCTCTGCTGCCATACTGCAATTGCATTGCCTGCAGGATCGAAGGCAATGTTCGGATATTGAGCGTTTCCTGCATCATCGTTTTCTACGGATTCCACGCTGCCCCAACCGGTTCCAGGTGTATATCTTTTTGCAAACATACTTAGTACGCCGCCGGAATCCTGTGACCATATAGCAATGGCATTTCCTTCAGGGTCAAATGCTATGTCAAACGCACCCGTCAGACCTGCTTCCGTTTCCAAGAGATATGGTGTTGTTCCCCAGCCTGTACCCGGCGAATAGGTGTTAACCTGAAGATTGAGTGTTGCGACGTTATCATTTTGCCATATAACAATCGCGTTTCCTTCCGGATCAACAGCTAGTTGCGGGGAGTAATTATTATATATATTATCCATTTCTATCAGCTTTGCAGTGTCCCAGCCCGTACCAGCGACATATCTGTTTGCCCAGATATTGTTTACTGTGCTTGGGCTTGTATCCTGGCTCCAGACTGTGATAGCGTTGCCATTGGAGTCGAAAGCAATTTCCGGAAGGCTGGCGTTGCCCTGGCCTGAACTGCTGATTTCTTCAGGGAGAGTCCAGCCGGTATCTTCCAAATACCTGCTTGCAATAACACTGGAATTATTCTTGACCCATACTGCAATTGTTTCACCCTTATCGGAGACAGATAAATTGCAACTTCCAAGATTAGTTGCAGCACCAGCATCAGCATAGGTCACAATTCCCCAGCCAGATCCAGGTGTATAGCGTCTGGAAAGTATATGGTAATTGAGTATTGGATCTGACGACCAATGCCAGACTACAGTGACAGTTCCGCTGGAATCAACACCTATGCGGGGGTTTGAGCTGTTTCCTGCGCTATAACCTTCAATAAAATCCGGGATACCCCATCCTGAATTCTTATCGAAAATGTTTATAGTGATCCTGGCATAGTCGGATAATACATCATACTGTCTCCAGGCCGCGAGCGCGTTCCCGTCTGAATCGAAGGCAATGCAAGGAGAATCTGCATTCAAAGAATTAGCCAGGGATATACGTTCAGGAGTTCCCCACGAGCGCGTTATTGTGTCAGTCCCGCCGCTGTCGCTGCAGCCCGTTATGATCAAAAATACAAAAAGCAAAGCAATGCTCCAAATATTCAAAACATTTTTCATCCCGAATATCCTCCATAATTTAATCAAGTTTTTTCGATTTACCCATGGTTTCTACTCTAAATTTCCGTATGGAAGATCCATTTCCTTATAAGCGGGTTTAGTGAAATATTTCATTTCTCTTGTCCTGAATTTGCAGAACCCGCAAGCAAAGTTAAAGATAAAATGATCTGCCCGGAACCATGTTATTCCTGAGGATAAATTTATTAAAATACGGGATCGCCGACATCCGTAGTAATACGTATTAGTTAAACTTTTTTTGAAATCCGGAAATACAGCCTTGAATATATGCCCGGAAGCTTATAATGCTTAGCAGAAACGTTCGTGAAATTAACCCAAATATAATTATTATTAAGTTCATTCTGAATAAAATACCGGGGAAAGGAATCAAGAGATGAGAGAACAATTGATATTGAATTGATAGGAGTATCCAAAATCGGTCTTTACAATAAGACATCTAAATTGTATTCTTCAAGCAAGTCTTTCTCATCAACACCAGGAGGAGCTCTGTTTGTCTTCACCAAATATTTTCGGACATCCTGTCCGTTGTGGGAGTGCAGATTGTATCTCAAAATCCGCCGTAACTCTGGAAGGCTAAAACTATACCTGTGCGTATCTCTTTGCCTGTAAGCATTTTGTAATATTCGACTATCATGTCACAGATCAGCCGGACTATATCTGCCGGCTTGTATTTGTGTGTTTATAATTACTATAATGTTAAAATGAATCGAATTATATAAAATTTTGAAAGTAAAATATTATCTTTTATTTTTCGGCGTGACCGGGGAAAGCTATAAGTTTGTTTTCGTGTAGACAAATTGAAAAACAAAGAGGATGTATATATGAACTAAATTTGAACTGCTTTCATTCCATTTCTAACAGCGAATTAGAACCTGATGCCGACAGAGCTTTTCCAGCAGCGAAAGTCTTATGAAGCAGAAAGCTGAATGAACTATTGTATATTCGCGCCTGTACCCGCGGAACACCTTAATTCGATGTTATGTGACTTGATACAAACAAAGTCAGTTTTATAGTGCAATTAAGGCGGATAATTCTGCGAACGGATTTTGCGAAAACGGTTTCAGCCTGTCGGATAGGAAATATTCACTGATTATATTCCGGCAGTCGGACAGGCTCCTGATAAATTAAGACAGTCAGATTGTTGATGATGTAACCCCTGTCGGATATGCTCCCGAAAAATGCCGGATGACAGGGCATGCAGGATACATTTTACCGCCGCACTACTGAACCGTGGTGTTGAGAAGGAAGGTTAATATCTGTTTAAAATTTAGAACAAAGGAAAAGCTTCTCAACCAATTACTGAAACTATCCTAACAAGTGTCGATGCTATTATAACTAGATAATTAACAAAGAGGTATTCTATTATGAAAGGCTATTATCTGTTCGGGCTGGTCATGCTTGTTTCAACTGTTTTCAGCTTGAATGCATGGGCGGAGATGCCGAAAATTAATGGCAATCCGATCATCGATACCCCGAAGCTGCTGCATTGGCCGGCTGACCGGGGTCTGGTTGTGCCTAATTTAAACAATCCGACCTCCAACACGTTATTTGATCTTCACGGCACTATCTCGTCCTACGACATGATACTTTTCACGGAAGGGAACTACCATCCAGCCCTGCACGACGTATGGCCGATCTTTCTGAAGAAATTCAACGACCAGCCGCTCCATAACTGCTTTTATACCACAAGCCCGCCGGTTATCGTTGAACAGATTAAAAATCAGATCTTAGCGTTCGGGAATCTGTCTGTCACATGAATGCCGTCGGTTGCCGTTGTCTCAAGGGTTGTCATGGATAAATTGGTACATGAAGGATATACGGATGGACTTGTCTATCCGCTCTTTCGGGACCGCGGCGTGGTGATCCTGGTTAAAAAAGGCAATTAAAAACAGGTTCGTTCAGTCTGGGACCTCGGACATAAAGACGTGAGGCTTGTAACGCCGAATCCGAAACTGGAGCCGGGCGCCTTCGGGAATTATCTCACTACCCTGTATGGCATCGCTGCCCATGATAAGCATGCTCCGAAACAAATGTCCGCTGAAGCACTTATTTACAGCATTTTTAACAATTGCGATGACGACCCCAACAAATGGCTGGCTGGTGCTCGCATCCATCACCGTGATCTTCCCTGGTCTGTAGCTTATGGAAAGGCTGATGCCGCGATAATTCTCTATCATCTGGGGCTGTTTGCCGTGCAGACATTTCCGGACACATTTGATGTTGTGCCGCTCGGCGGCACGGTTGCTGATCCGCATCCGCTAGAGTGTACGATCATTACCACCCGCTTCGTGGTCCGCATAAAGGGAAATTGGTCGGCACGTCAGCTCAAAGCCCGGGAAAAGCTGATTGAGACGCTGATGTCTGACGACTTTTCGAAGATACTGGAAAAGCATGGACTCCTTCGACCCGAAGGATTCATACCATTGGAAGGTGATACGAAGTAATTCCCAGGCAAATCTCCCGAAAGGAAGCAGGGTGAGTAAAATATGTCACTTGCCAAACGTTTATCTTTGTATTGACGGCCTTAAGAGCAATAACCAGAAGTGGGAACATATTTACTGGAACAAAGTAAAGGCTGTTGTTAATCGGCTTCGGATCAGGATCATGAAGTCAATCTGTTGTATTTGATCGCAGGAAAGCCCAATCTTAGAAAAAAGTGTGATCCTTTAATTAAGTAGTGACTGATACGATCTGAAAGATTACCAGGTGTTTAACCACGCCTTACTCGGGGCTTGAGCCGTATATTTGAAAACAGATTTGTCCGGATATTAGAAGGGATAGAATCGGCAACAACCCTGACCTACCCGATCCAAAATTAAAAAAAGAGGAGTAAAAAAATGAAAAATAGAACAAGACTGGCAATAGATACTATGAGCTTGAAAACGCTTTTTAAAATAATAGTCATGGTTCTGTTGGCAACATCAGCAGGTTCACAGGAGACAGCTTCACATGAAAAATAGGCCATATCATTACATGCTTATGGACCCGGAGAGCCTGCCCCTGCTATGCGTGAATCAGCTAAAATGTTTGGCATCGAGAAAAACATAACAATCATTATTAACGCCGGGCCAACACCTACTTGGAAAGATCAAGCAATGAATGATGCCGATCTAATTTTTAGTGGCTCCGAGTACATGATGACCGATTTTGTACGAAAGGATGTTTCTGGATTGATAGACACATCAACGATTCGAACACTGTATCTACTACCTTCAGCCATTCTCGTACGCCCTGGTAATCCGAAAGATATCAAGGGCGTTAAAGGCCTTGCTAAACCGAGCATTAAAATTCTCGTTGTTGAGGGTGCTGGACAGGTTGGAATGTAGGAAGATGTTGCAGGCCGAACGTGCAATGTTAAGCTTGTTGACAGAATACGCCGTAATATTGATTCTTTCGCCCCAAACAGCGCCAAAGCAAAGAAGATATGGAACGGCGATATGAGCTATGATGCTTGGCTAATCTGGACTATTTGGCAGAAGGAGAGTCCCGCATCTGCTGATCTTATCAACATCGAGCCTGAAAATACAATCTATCGCTCGTGCGGCATCGCACTAACAAATCGATCAGAGGAAAAAGTGTTTGCAATGGAATTTTGCGATTTTCTTCAATCTGCAAAAGGACAAGATATCTTTGTGAAATGGGGTTGGCTGGTACCATAAACTGCAAGTATAGGTAGTCCTCAAAATCAGAGATTTTATGCAATTTACAAGAACTCATGAATCAATTGAAATTATTTTAGTAAGGTCCGACATGGGTTCATGCAGTATTTGACTATATCAGAGTGTGAGCCGAACGCTATTGCCCGGAATTTTACTAATCATGTTTTGAAAGTCATTGCCTTTACCCGCCAAAACTCTTAAGTAATGTTTTCCAAAGTTAATTAAATATGATTGCAATTTTTGATCTTAATATTATTGAATATTTGCATAATATAAAAATGGAGATATTCATTAGTATTATCAAGACAAATAATTTTGAGATAATTATCAGCAATGAGAAATTAAAACAAATAGGAGAAGCAAAGGAAATGGTCTTGGCTACTAGTCCTGATAATAATGTAATATCACGAGTAGTAACAACAGTTTGTCATGGAAGAGAAATTTAAGGGTAAAATTAAAATAATATACATTTTTCTTTTCCGTCTACTTCGTTCATATAATCTACAAGATCGGTTCTTGAAATCTTTTCCAGAATATCTCTGAATAATGGATTTAAAAGTATTTCAAAAGCAAGTAATTTTTCTGTTTCTGTTATTAAGAATTTATCGGTATTCATAACTTTCAAAAACATTTCGGAATAGTTTGACTTTAATTTTTGAATAATTTGTACTAGTAAAGCTATACGCAAAAAATTAACTTGAGAGGGTTTTTTATCTTTTTGTTCAACTAATTTTATATTAAAATTGGCAAATTTGTCTATTCCTCTTGCTAATTCAATTTCCCCGCTATATTTCTTGCTGAAGTCTTTTATTGCTTTTTCTGTAATGTAAATCGGCATTATAGAAAGTAAATAATCAAAGAGAATAACATTATGAAATAAAATATCTTTGATTAATTCATTAGGCAATAAAGTAAAACCATGGACTACCATTTTAATATTTTTCCCTTTATTAAAATAGTCATCAATATGTTTTGCATCAAATTGAATTAAAATAGTAAAAATTAATACTATATCATTAGCTATATTTTCTGAATTGATTAATAAATTCAGTAAACGATCTTGATTTAAAAAATAAAAAATAATATCTTTAATAATATTTTTTTCATCTTTTTTAAAATAAAAATAATGGGAAAATAAAATTAATCGTTCAATTAAATTCAGGGGTATTTTTTGACTGTTTAATATTTCTTGTACTTTGGGTATATGTTTAAAAAAAAAAAAAAAAAAAAGAATTAAAAAAAATAAAAATAAATTAATTTGATCATTGTTGTTATTTTTAAAAATATGATTAGTATATTCAATAAAATCATTTTCTTCTAAATTTAGAAAAATAGAATGGATAGCGGATAATTGTAAAATATTTTTCTCATTATATAATTTTTCCAAATCTGCTAGTTTTTTATTTGTTTTATTTGATTCCATTTATATTTATACGGATTAAAATCTTTATTACATTGAGGAACAATATCAATAGTAGTCCATACAAGCCAGCTTCTCTCCGTCTGAGGTAATAATTAAAAGTATCTAAGCACAAAATAAATTTTTTATAACAAAAGTATATTCGATTTTCTTTCAAATAGCAACACATTTTGGTTCTTTTTATTTGAGTCAGGTTATCTCTGCTCTTTAAAGAATAATAATCGAAATAACGTATCAGCCTTGTTCTCAGCAAAGGTCTAAGCTGCACTACTATATGAATAATAACTTCATCAGTAAGTTGCTCTTTTTTTTTCATCTTGACAAATTAATAAAAACAACAAAAATTACTTTATAAAATAATATGAAAAATTATTCTGACTTAGTTGCAAAAATATATGACCCTCTGCTTTACCCGGCTCTTAAACAGGTAAGGACAGCTGTTATGAACGAGCTTTTAAAATATAAGCACGAACCCATCCTGGACCTGTGCTGCGGGACAGGAGACCAGCTGAAGCTGCTCTCAAAAAATGGGTTTAGAAATCTGCATTGCCTGGATTTATCGGATTCGATGCTGAAGATCGCCAGGAAAGGCAATTATCCGATTAAGATATATGCTGAAGATGCCACTAAAACAGGTCTTAAGACCGGATCGTTTAATGCAATAATTATCAGCTTCGCAATACATGAAAAAGACAGAAATACGCAGGAAACTATGATAAACGAAGCACTTAGAATTTTAAAAAAAAACGGATTGATGCTAATAGTTGATTTTATTTTCGATGAAAGAACAAAGCTGCCAGGCAGGCTGGGCATTGCTTTAATAGAAAGGATAGCAGGCAAAGAGCATTACAGGAATTTCAGGAACTATATAAAGAACAATGGGTTATCAAGCCTTCTAAAACCCCAAAAATTTGAACTTATTAAATCCGAAAGAAAACTTTTTAACGGATTAAGCATATCGCTTTACAAAAAGAAAAAATAACTGAATTTTTTTACAGGAGACTCATTAATGGCAGTCGGCTGGCTCACTGTACTATCAAGTGTTCCATGGAATGAGGTTATCAGAAACGCTCCCAAGATTGCTAACAGCGCCAAGAAGTTGTGGAACACAATTGTAAAAAAATCATCTCCGTCAGAGGTCTCTGACTCGAACGCGCAGTTAACCGCTTCGCCTGAATCTCAGGTTAAAAACGCGACAGAAGCTCGTATCATTGCATTGGAGGCTGCTGTGTCCGATTTAAACAGCCAGATGCTTGCATCCTCAGAACTCATAAAGACACTGGCTGACCAAAACGCACAGCTTATCCGGCGCATTGAAACCAATCGGGTGCGTATGATATGGTTGACTGGAGTGACCGTAGTATTTGCGATTACTGCAATAATCAGCCTACTTCTGGCACTGGCCCGATATGGGTACTGACCTATTCATCAAAACAGTATGGGGCAACAAAGCCGACCACGCCTGTTATGTTAAACTCTGGTAAGCGTAACTTGATAGCTTTATGTTTAAAATTAAATTAGATGTAATATATAATCTGATAATTTTTGTTTATCCTTGCTGGCCGTGTTTCAGATGCAGATGCCTGTGTGGAAGCAAGTATTGCTTACACACATCGTTTTATATTAAATACTAATATATTCATTATTAGCTTGCAAATATATTGTCAACCTGCCTCTATAGAATCAAAGTTAGATCCGATATTGTTGATATAATTTGATGTTATTATTGTTCTAAATCAGAAGAATTTAATAACTATATTAAAAAAAATAACTCAAATATCAAAGTAAACAGCTTAATCTTCTGGGAAACAATTATTAAACAATCCGTCTTATTGCTCTTTATTAAGCCATATGCCCGGCTTAAAGCAAAATTTCC
>CAZVYR010000020.1:9744-24054 GCA_964631555.1 uncultured Leptospirales bacterium | reverse complement strand
AAAACCCTATAGGCTCCTGTTAAAACATCCTAAAGATTATATTAAAAGTGTTTGAATAGATATCTTAATTTTATAACTATTTAAACAAAAGGAGAATAAAATGCAATTCAGCACAGCTCTGCGCGATCCTGTCCGCAGAAGAATCGAACGATTAAGCAAAGCGGATATTCTTATAGGTATTCCATGTTTTAACAATCAATCAACAATTGCTCATGTTGTTAAGACTGTTGAAGAAGGCCTGCACTCTTATTATCCTAATCTGCGCTCTGTCGTAATGATCTCTGACGGCGGTTCGGTTGATGACTCAAGGGAGGAAGCCGAATTGCTTGAAAGCAGCCCATGGATCGAAAGAGTAATCATGATTTACAGGGGAATCCCCGGGAAAGGTTCAGCAGTGCGGGCTATATTCGAGTCAGCAAATATCCTTGGTGTAAAGGCATGCCTGATGCTGGATTCCGACCTTAGGTCTATAACTCCCGAATGGATAGCCAGGCTTGTAGATCCTGTTATAAATGATTCAATTGACTTCATAGCTCCGTTTTATAAGCGTTATAAATATGACGGGACGATCACCAACAACATCGTATATAATCTGACAAGAAGCCTGTACGGATACCGAGTTCGCCAGCCTATCGGCGGGGATTTTTCATTCTCTCTTCCTCTGATAAAAAAATTTATCAATGAAGATGTCTGGTTCACGGATGTTGCAAAATTCGGAATAGATATATGGCTGACAGTAACCTCAATGGTAAACAAGGTTAAAATAGGACAGGCTAACCTTGGAGTTAAAATACATGATGTTAAAGATCCCGCCGAAGCGCTTGGTCCTATGTTCAGGCAGGTTGTTATGACTTTTTTTGACTTGATGGTTAAGCATGAAAAAACATGGAAAGAAGTAAAAAGCAGTAAAGTTGTCCCAATATTAGGTCCGGACGCGGATATACAGCCTAAAGCTTTTCCGATCAACATCACCAAACTCATATCTGATTTTAAAACAGGATTTAAGAACTATAGCGAAATCTGGAAAAAGATCATTTTGCCGGTTAATTTTGAAGTTATTGAAAAGCTTTACATAACAGAAGAAAATAATTTTCTTTTCTCAACCGAAACCTGGGCAAAAATTCTATATGACCTGGCCGCTGCATATCCCAAATGGAACGGTGATCATGCCCTGCTGGTCAGTTTAATGACCCCCCTTTACTTTGCCAGAATAGCGTCATTCGTTAACCGGACAAAAGACATGTCCAACGAAGAAGCTGAAGCAGTGGTAGAGGAACAAGCCGAAGTCTTTGAAAGCATGAAGGATTATTTGATCCAACGCTGGGATGAGAAGTCCTCTATTGATGAAAAATAGTGCCCACGATTAGTTTGACTTTTAACGTGAAAAAATCACAATACATCACTCAGTTTAATTTAAATTATAATAGTATACCGGAGAAAATAACTTTGCTCCACAAAAATCTTCCAATGGTTTGGGATTCGGTACTCCTCCCGTATTTCTGGCAGCCATCAGTACAATACTCGGAGCAATATTATTCTTAAAATTCAGATACGCGACAGCAAATGCAGGCGTTCTTGGAACATTGGTCATAATATTTATAGGCCATGCAATCACTATGCCGACCGCCCTGGCAATCGCCGAAATAGCAACTAACCTTAAGGTCGAGGGCGGTGGAGTGTAGTTCATGATAACTTATGACACACTATCTCTTGTAAGCTTCCTGGAACATTTCTCCTGAAATCCTTATTACAGGCCCGCATTCAGATCAAAATGTTTCCCTTGTCGGTGCTTTTGCCTGTTTTATTATGATGTTCCAGATGTCCTCTATGTATGCAATACTGTCAATGGCGAATTGATCCTGTTTTAAGCCGCTTCCCCTCCGTATCAAATTCGCTTCCTCTCCGTTTCCTATTCGTATCATAACCGTGACAAAGTCGTCCTTTAAGCGGATCCCCTCCGTTTCAAAATCGTATCAACCCCGTTTCATAATAAGGCCCGTTTATCAAATGATCCATTTGATAAACGGAATTGATCCTGTTTTAAATCGCTTTCCCCCGCATATTTTACTATTATTTAGCGGTAATAGCCTATTTTTAATTGACTTATAAAAATTTTATAGCAGTAATATATTAAATACAGACTGCAAAAGTTATGTTCATCATGAAAAGCATATAAAACATGTAAATAAAATAAACTTTCCATGAGAAAAATACTTATCTTCATAATAATTATTTTCTTAATATCGCAACCTGCAGTTCCTGCCCTGCAGGAAGAAAGGAACATGGTTCTCGTCATCCGGATGATGGGAATACAGGACAGGTGGTTCAGGGAAAATATAATCCCCGCTTTTGAAAAAAAATACAATGCAAAAATTACCGTGGTCTCTTTTGATAAATTCTGGGACCTTGAAGTAATGCTGAAATTAGAACGCGACAGCAAAACACACAAGATAGGCCTTGTAAAGACCCCCCTGGAAATGACAAGACCCCTTCGTGAATACATGATCCCCTATGACGACATTCTTGACAAATCTACCCTGCGCAAGCTGAAATCCCAGTACACCTCGCAAGCACTCAGATTAGGTATAATAGATGGCAAATTGTATTACCTCCCCCGCAAACTGGAAACAAGAATGATGGTTTACCTTAAATCAAAAGTCAGTGACGCGGTCAACGGATGGAAAGATCTCAAGCCCGCTATAAATAACGCGCTAAAAAAGGATAACGGCTATGGACTCCCCGCGGGATATAAGCTGGAAGCGGATCCTAATCAATGGGATTATTACGACCTTTTTGTCGCTGCTTATTACTGGGCCAATACCTCCTATAACGGCATAAAAATGCCCCGCATGGCGCACAGGGGTAAAAAGTACGAAGGCACTGTTGTGGGCCTTGTCGACAGGATCTTCCAGATGGGAGGTACTGACACCGACGTGCTGAAAATGTCATCCACTCCTGTCATTGACATGTTCGTATGGGAGTCAGTATACGTAAAGAACGGGCTGTATAATCCCGGCATGTGGCAGGATCCATGGTCCGGGGGCGGCATCTGGAACGCGATGAAGGATGGAAAAGTATTCCTGGCAATGATGCACCAGATAGATTCTTTCTTCATACACGGCGGTTCCAATCCGCAGATGCAGGGCTATCTTGTGAATCCCGACGATATGGGCCTTGCAGTAATGCCCGAAGGATTATCCTTTGAACTCGACAAAAGAGGCATTCCCCTTCGCAAGGGAACGAGAAAAGCCGGCACTACAGGCTGGTGGTGGGGCATTCCAAAGACCTCGCCCAATCCCGAACTTTCCTCTGAGCTGGCCCAATGGATAACTAATTATAATAATCATTTAGCCGAATGTAAAACATTCGGGATGATGCCTGTAAGAAAGGATATATCATCCAGCCTTAAAAAAGTATTCCCTTTCGACTGGATGGCTGATGTATTTAATACTTCCATCAAACAGATTAAATTAAACGGCAGTACAACCGCGCCTCTTTTAAAGGAATATTCAGGTATAGGCAGAATATACCTTGACGCATGGTATTCTATAGTAGCCGGCAAGGATTACGGCAAAGGCGGAAAGATCGAAAGAGCGTATATAGAGCAAAAGATTGAGAAAACCTATGTCCCGAGAATTAAGCGATTATTAGGCATCAAGTATCCTGAATTATAAATGATGCGTCCCGGACTCCCGTATCGTGTATCCCACTGCTCCGGACAATTTAATAAATTAAATTTATATATATTATTAACTCTGTAGCAGCACAAAGAAATTGGTAAAAATAATATATTTCATCAGAAAGAATATCTTCGGATTTATAATACTCGCGCCTGCTGTATTGTACCTTGCCGGGTTTTTAATAATAATCCTTTTCAAGGTAACAACCCTGGCACTAACACAGGCAGGCCCTGAAGGCGAACTTTTCCCGACCGCCTTTCATTTCATAGAGTTGTCAAAGAACCCTGAATTCAAAGAAGCGTTCCTGCGAACTATACTATTCGTCCTGGCCGGCACTCCCCTGGAACTCCTAATGGGTATGATCCTCGCTTTTCTCGTAGTAGATAAAATAAAGGGTATCGGCGCAATAAGAAGCATATTCATCCTGCCTCTTGCGATCCCGACTATAGTAACTGCTATAATCCTGTATATTATGTTTGATTTCCCTGGCGGACACATAAACGATATCCTTATGGGCAGGCACGCAATCTTCCCATTCCGGCTGATCTCTGAACCCGTGAACTGGAGAGGCTCCGTATTCTTCGCGGTCTCAGTATCTGTTTTTGGAAAAGTGTGGCGCGATATGCCTATTTCCATGCTTATCATTCTTGCCGGTCTCCAATCCATAGACAAAGACCAGTACGAAGCTGCTGCTACAATGGGAGCAAACGTCTTTCAGACATTTACAAAAATAACCCTTCCTCTCCTGATCCCTGCCATATCCACTGTGCTGATCTTAAGGTCAATTGAGCTATGGAAAGAGTTTATCTTTCCTTTCATCCTGGCAGGCAGTTATCCTTTACTCGCTACCCTCATAGAAAGGGCCTATCACGAATGGAGAGACCCTAATGAAGCCTCGGCAATTGCCCTCATCCTTCTGGTAATGATACTGATCTCAACGATCCTGATCTTTTTAATATTAAAATGGATCAGAAAACGTCTGGTAAGGATATGAGTTAGATCCATGCATATTAAACGAATAAAAAGCAGCAGAATAATATGGCTGGCAATGGTAATTATCATGATAATAATAATCCTTGTACCTGTGTTCGTTATGTTTAAATACTCCATAAGCGACCGTTCAAGCATTGTTACAGGCGGGAAGCCAATACCCCTTTGGCCCTATCACCCGACAATAGAACAATTCCGCGGACTCGCGGCAATGGACAATTTCGTCAGGGCTTTTGTTATAAGCCTGCAAACCGCTTTTCTATCGGTCGTCTTCTCGCTTACTATAGGTACCCCTGCCGCCTGGGTCCTTACCCGGTACCGCTTCCCCGGTATATTAGCACTGGCCACTCTTCTTATTTCAGTACGTTTCTTCCCTGATATAGTGTCAGTAATACCTGTAGCGGAAATTTTTATAAAAATCGGCCTGATAAACAGCATCACAGGCGTAGCCATGGCCCATTCACTCCTGTCCATACCTTATGTAATATTCATTGCCATGGGCGTATTCGAGACAATACCCCGTGACCTTGAAGATCAAGCCAGAATACTAGGAGCAGGCAGGCTGTACACCTTTATAAGAATTACCCTGCCTATTGCATTGCCCGGTCTTGCGGCAGCAGCGATATATGTTTTTCTCTTATCCTGGGATGAATTCATCTTTGCTTACTTTCTTCTTGCTTTCGGCGATCTTTCAACCCTGCCCGTGCTGCTGCAAAAGATACTCTCATGGACACCGCAGCATAATCTGCTTGCCGCCATATCGGTCATGCTTTCAGTACCTGTAATTATATTTACGTTTTTCGTGCAAAAATATATGCAGGCAGGAGCCACTGCCGGAGCAGTAAAGTAGGAGAAACAAAGATGGCAACCGTCAGACTGCAAAATGTACAAAAAAAATTCGGCCTCACAGAAGTAATACAGAATCTGAACCTTGTTATACATGACGGGGAATTCGTAACACTGGTCGGCCCCTCAGGCTGCGGCAAGACAACAACACTGAGAATGGTGGCCGGCCTTGAAGAGATTACCTCGGGCGATCTATATATCGGGGAAGTTCTGTCAAACCACATTGCCCCGAAAAAAAGAGGAATATCCATGGTATTTCAGAGCTACGCCCTGTTTCCTCACATGACAGTCTCTGAAAATATCGCGTTCGGATTAAAAATTAAAGGATTTCCTAAAAATGAAATATTAAAAAAAATTGAATGGGTAGTGGAACTTTTAAACCTCCGCGGTTTGGATTCAAGATTGCCTAAAGACCTTAGCGGCGGGCAGAGACAGAGAGTGGCCTTTGCCAGGGCACTGGTCCTTGAGCCCGGCCTTCTGCTTCTGGATGAGCCGCTCAGTAATCTTGACGCCAAACTGAGGATCAGGATGAGAGCTGAATTAAAGAGAATTCATAAAAAGCTGAAATCCACCATATTATATGTAACTCACGACCAGGTTGAAGCCATGAGTCTCAGTGACCGGGTGGCAATTATGGATAAAGGAATGATATCACAGATCGGCTCACCCATTGAAGTTTACAATTTCCCTGCCAATATGTTCGTTGCAGGCTTCATAGGAAGCCCGGCAATGAATTTCATTAAGGGTATAATAATAAAGCCCGGCAATGATATATTTATTGACCTGTTATCTTTCCGGCTGAAGATACCGGAAAGACTTGTAAACGAATGTAAAAAATATATAGGGGAAGAGCTTATACTAGGCATACGGCCCGAGGATATTCATGACAGCAGGTTCTTGCAAAATACGCCTGGTGATCAAAATACTGTCAAAGCTATGATCGATGTAGTTGAACCGCTTGGAGACAAGGATATCCTGGAAGCATTCGCAGATGATGTTACTTTCACATTGACAGGGCAGCCGGGGAAAACAAAGCCGGATTCTGAAATAGCGGTAAATTTCAATATGAGCAAATCCCATTTATTTGATGCGGAAACGGAAAACAATATACTCTATCCAGACAGTATATTTTAATTGTTTTATATTTATTTTTTCTTAACAATCTGCCTGCCAAACAAGTCAAAAAATTTCTTTCTTGATATCAAGAAATTTGAATCATGGGATCTAACATCCTCGATTGTAATAAAAGCATTAGGCTCAATAGCTCTCGTAATTTCCATGATCCTTTTTATTTTCCTTCTTGGTACTACTGTATAAATAAGCAATATCTCGCCTTTAGTCCCTTTTCCGTTTACGATTGATATTTCATAACCTTCGTCCTTTAGAGCCATTGGCAGTGCAGTGATCTTTTCGCTTGTAATGATTCTCAGCGACTGGTACCCTATAGAAAATTTCGATTCAAGCAGCATCCCCACATAGTTCCCGGTGGCAAAGCCTGCAGCATAAATAATATAACTGGAAACTCCGCTCAGGTTATTAAGTACCATTCCGATAGCATTCAGCCAGACTAAAATCTCAACAAAGCCAAGTAAAGGTGCGATATTCCTGTGCCCCTGAGAAATCAGGATTATTCTAAATGTACCAATAGATACATCGATTACTCTCGCGAAAAAAATAAAAGCCAGCGTCAGATATTGTTCCATGATAATGTTGATAATTAATTGAATTTATTTATAATAGAGTTGTCGCATTTCTCCTCAAACTTAAGGATTTTCCCCCGCCTCCGGCGGGGAAAAATCACTTTTGCAACAAGTCTAATGTTTATATTGCCCGGTTATCCTGTAAATTTATAATATACAGCAAAATGACAATCAAGTCGAACAACAAAATAATTTTATTATAATACCGGATAAATAATTCATTAAATCAGAATTGAAAAAAATATCCCCGGTCAATTCACCGGGGATATTATAACTTCCGGATCAGAAACCCGGAAACATGAAATATTATTTGTTATTATTATATTTACACAAATAAATTGTATTTTCCATTTAATATTTCATTACTCTGTATCAGAGGAACCCGAATCATCCTGATCCTGCGTATCATTGGGTTCATCAGTATCGCCAGAATCGCCCTGGTCACCTTCATCTCCATCTTCATAATCGCCTGAAGAATCATCATCCCCGGAATCTTGCATAACAGTATACTCATTCACATTTGCTAAATTACCGGTATTTATCGAACTTAAGAGTGAACCGGCCCAGGCTCTGGAAAAGAAAAACAGACAAACGATCAAGAGAGAAAGAAAAGAGAACTTCTTTAGATCAAACATTTTTTTACCTCACTAGGAGATCAAATATTTTCAACATTCTGCCTTTATAGACAGATTATTGAACCGGATTAACTAATCCCTCTTTCACCTAAGCCTTTTTCTTAAATGAAAAACACATTATGATAAGTCAATAGGTGTAAGCCTTTTTATTGAATATAAATAATGATAAAAAAGTCAATTCTTTTAGTAAAACAAATCTGTATAATTTTATTATAACCCAATGATAAAAATTATTACACAGATTAAAAACCTTGGTCTAAACCTGTTCTTCGTCTTCATTCTTTCTGAAAAGAATAATAATATTACCAATCCCGGCAATAATATTAGCACCGGTCTTTTCCGCGATCCCGGAACTCAATTCTTTCTTTTCTTCCTTAAAGTCGATGTATTTAATCTTTATAAGCTCGTGATCAAGAAGTGCTTTATCAATTGCCTTCAATACCGCGTCAGTAACTCCATTACGGCCTATCTGTATAACAGGCTTTAAATGATGAGCCATTGATTTTAATTTTTTCCTTTCAGAAACAGATACAGTTTCCATCTTTTCCTGCTTTAATTATATTATAAAGTATAAACAGAAGAACATAGAAACTCCATTGAGGCGATATAAGTCAAATAATTTTTATAAAAAAATAAATATTTTATAAGTTATTGACGGATCAATATTAACCTTCACATTAGTGTATATTTATTTTTCAGCATAAATCCGATGACCGATCATACAAAAAAAGCAAATTATCTTACTATAGAAACAAACAATCTTGAAATCACGTGGCACGGCCCTACACCGGAGGAAGCTCCGACTCTCGTGTTTCTTCATGAAGGCCTGGGGTGCGTGGCCATGTGGAATGACTTCCCTGCCAGGTTAGGGCAAGCAACCGGATGCGGCGTACTTGTCTACAGCCGGCTTGGCTATGGAAAATCCGACCCATGCTCCCTTCCAAGACCATTAGATTTTATGCATGAAGAAGGACTCAATGTTTTACCTGAAATCCTTAATAAGCTCAAAATCAAAGACTGCGTTCTCATTGGACATTCGGACGGCGGATCAATATCTATTATTTATGCAGGCGGAACGCCTGCATTACCATTGCGGGGGCTGATCACCGAAGCTGCTCATGTTTTCTGTGAAAATATTACTGTCAACTCAATTCAAAAAGCAAAAGTAAATTATGAACAAAGCGATCTAAGAGAAAAGCTGAAAAAATACCATGGTAATAACGTGGACTGCGCGTTCATGGGATGGAATACGGCGTGGCTTGACCCGGATTTTATCCACTGGAATATCGAGGAATATTTACCCGGTATAAAAGTCCCTTTTCTCTGCATACAGGGAGAGGATGATGAATACGGCACGTTGAATCAGGTGAAGTCCATTGAAAGTAAGGCCAGTATACATGTTGAAACACTAATTCTCCCTGAATGCAAACATTCCCCGCATCGCGATCAGCGCGAGGCTACCCTGCAGGCAATGAGCGATTTTATTTTGCGAATACTTTAGCCCCTGCCCGTTAAATTACTGAAATCGAATACCTTTTATTTTCCCGTAAAACACTATATTCTCTCTCTGTACCGTCTGCCTCTCTGATTTAATTCCTTCCCCTCCGTTTCATATTCGCTTCCTCTCCGTTTCAGATACGTATATAAAAGCATCCGGAATAAATACTGATCCGGGAAATTATAAACCAAATCCCGGATTAAAAAACTTCTTAAAATTGAGTAAATTATTTTGACTTTTTATTTATTTTGAGCTACAATCTTATTTCGGTTTTTATATTAACACTTAAATATACCCAGGAAAAAAATATGAAGACTTTTCGAAACCTATCAATCCAGAATAAAATTATTTTTACAGGTATTATTATAATTATAATATTTCTTACTGTGATCTTTGGATACTTATTTCCTAACATGAAGGATAATATGATAGAAATGAAAAGAATACAATTAAAAGAAACGATCAGGGCAAGTCATAGTATCGTTACTCATTACTATCAACAATATAAAGAAGGAATACTAACCGAAGAAGCGGCAAAACTGCAGGCAGCTGATACATTAAGAAGCTTACGTTACGGACCGCAAATGAAAGACTATATATGGGTCAATGACTTTAATCCGACAATGATAGTGCATCCTTATTCACCCCAGCTTGAAGGAAAAGACCTGTCCACACTTAAAGATCCTGACGGCAAATTTTTCGTAAATGAGATGGTAAAACTCTGCAAAGAATATGGGGAAGGGTATTATGATTACAAGTGGCAAAAGAATGATGATAAAAATGTAATTGCCACCAAAATATCATATGTGATGAGCTTTAAACCATGGAACTGGATGCTGGGTACCGGATTATACATACAAGATGCCCAGAACGAAATTGAAATCCAGCAGGGAATCATGCAAAAGCGAATGCTCATTATCTTTATAGCTGCCGGCATTTTATCCGTTTTATTTTTATATATAATCTCTAAATCAATTTCAAATCCCATAAAAAAAATAACCGAATTTTCCCGTAAACTTGCGGAAGGGGAACTGAACAACCGTCTTGAAATCACAACAAAAGATGAAGTTGGCGTTGTTTCCCATGCCCTGAATACCGCTCTTGAACAAATAGAAAGACTGATTATTGAAATACAGAACAGTGTTTCGGGCATAAATATAGGGATTAATCAAATCGCGGACGGGAACAACAACCTTTCCGAACAGGTATCTTCCCAGGCAGCCGCGCTCGAAGAAATAGTCGCAACAATAGAAGAGTTTAATTCTTCAGTGATTCAAAACGATGAAAACGCCGAAACAGCGCATAAACTAAGTATTGAATCATCAAACATTGCAAAAAAAGGCGGAAACCAGGTCAAAGAAGCAATAGAGTCTATAAACCTTGTGAATAAATCAAGTGAGAAAATACAACAAATTGTTTCCCTTATTAACGATATCGCTTTCCAGATCAATCTCCTTTCACTTAACGCAGCTATAGAAGCAGCAAGAGCAGGAAAGTACGGCAGAGGATTCACTGTCGTTGCCTCAGAAGTTCGTAATTTAGCTCAACGATCCGGAAAAGCTGCCAAAGATATTGAGGAATTGATAAATCATACTATTGAAAAGATAAACCAGGGTTCCGAGCTTGCCAACAGCAGCAGTAAAAGCCTTAGTGAAATCATTATATCAACAGAAACTGTCTTAGACGTTGTATCTCAATTATCTTCCAGTTTTAAAGAGCAAAAAACGGGTATGGAGCAAATTACAACAACTTTATCGGATATCGATGCAATGACCCAGGAAAATGCTTCCCTTGTTGAAGAAACTGCAGCAGCCAGCAAGAATATGACCTTTAACACCGGTGATCTGCAAAAGATGGTGGGATTTTTCAAAGTAAGAAAAGCCTGAGATTATCTCAGGCCGCATATCCGGTCTTCTTTGTCAATAGATTAAAAAGCTCGTAAAAAACCGGATTATATGCCAAGGTAAGCGCGCTTCACTTCCTCATTTACAAGAAGATCAGCGGAACTTCCACTCATTGAAATTCTGCCGTTCTCCATTACATAACCACGGTGAGAGGTTTTAAGCCCAAGATTCGCATTCTGCTCTACAAGAAATATTGTTGTTTTATTCTCTTCGTTAATTTTTCTGATAATATCGAATATCTGCCTTACAATAATAGGTGCGAGCCCGAGCGACGGCTCATCGAGAAGTAATAATTTGGGACGCGCCATAAGAGCCCGGGATATCGCAAGCATTTGTTGTTCTCCCCCGCTTAGCGTGCCCCCTGCCTGCTGTCGTCTTCTGGCAAGTATCGGGAAAAGTTCGAATACATATTCCATGTCCGTTTTTATCTCACGAGTGTCTTTCCTGAGAAAAGAGCCCATATCCAGGTTTTCAGTTACAGTAAGATGTGGGAAGATCCTCCTCCCTTCAGGAACCTGTAAAATACCCTGCGCCACTATTTCATCCGGGGGCATATTAGTGATGTTCTGCCCTTCAAAAATTATGTTCCCGGATCTTGGCGGAACAATACCGGAAATAGACATAAGAATAGTGGATTTCCCTGCACCGTTTGCTCCTATCAGCGTTATTATTTCCCCCCTGGACACTTCTATTGCCACGTTATCAAGAACCTGAATATGACCGTAATAAGTGTTAACATTCTCGATCTTAAGCATAAGCCTCTTCTCCAAGATAGGCTTCAATAACCGCCGCGTTATTTTTTATCTCCTCAGGACGTCCCTCGGCAATCTTCTCCCCATAGTCCAGTACTACTATTCTATCTGACAGGCTCATCACAAGTTTCATATCATGCTCAATAAGAAGAATAGATATATGCTGCTCATCCCTGATTTTTTTTATCATTTTATCCAGTTCCCTGGTTTCGCGGATATTCATCCCTGCGGCCGGCTCATCAAGAAGCAAAAGAAACGGATCTGTCGCGATCGCCCGAGCTATCTCAAGCCGTCTTTGAGCACCATACGGCAGGTTCTTGGCAAATTCATTTACGTACCTGCCCAAACCGATCTTTTTAACTATATCATAACTCGTCTTTACAATATCCTTCTCTTCTATTTGCTGGGAACGCGGCCTGAAAATGGCTCCGATTATTCCGGCATGTGTTTTGCAATGCCTGCCCAGCATTACATTTTCCAGTACAGTCATATTCTGAAAAAGCCTGATATTCTGAAAAGTTCTGGCAAGACCGTGTTCTGTTACTTCATTCGGCTTCAGCTTATTGATGCGAACGCTTTTTTTCTTATCAGGGGGTTTTATGAGGATATCGCCTGCAACCGGTTTATAAATACCGGTTACGCAATTGAAAAAAGTCGTTTTACCTGCCCCGTTTGGTCCTATAAGAGCAACGATTTCTCCTTCTTTTACATCCATACTCAGGTCATCAACGGCTTTAATGCCTCCAAAATCCATAGATAAATTATCAACTTTCAGAATATAATCCATTGCCTCATTATTCCTCATCATCAGCCGAACCTTCAAAATGGTAAACACGTCTCACATTACTGATTATACCCGAAGGCCGAAAGATCATCATAACAACAAGGATAATGCCGAACACGAGCATCCTGTATTCGGAAAATGCTCTCAAATACTCTGGAAGCAATATCAAAATCAGTGCTCCGGCAATTATTCCTATAATAGAGCCCATACCGCCGAGAACAACAATGCATAAAATAATAATGGATTCCCATATTGTGAAACTCGCCGGATTCACGAATGTTGTTTTGGCTGCAAAGACAACACCCGCCATGCCGGCCCAGGTGGCCCCGAGCGCGAAAGCGGAAAGTTTGATCTTTGTCTTGTCAATGCCCATGGCCTCACAGGCGATCTCATCCTCTCTTAAAGCCATCCATGCCCGTCCTATTCTGGAATCCCTGAGCCTTCGCACAACAATTATTGTGATAATACAAAGAAAGATCATTATGTAATAAATATATGTAGTTACTTCCTGAACAGACATAGAAATACCGAATAAAGAAGGCCTTGGGATATTCGCGATCCCGCTCGGGCCAAAGGAAAACTCATTCCAGTTCTGTAAAACGATATAAATGATCTCCCCAAAAGCCAGGGTCACAATTGCGAGATAATCGCCTCTGAGCCTTAATACAGGAAATCCCAGAAGTATCCCAAAAAACGCTCCAAGTACCCCACCTATAGGTAAAACAGTCCAGAATCCAAGACCAAAATGCAAATTTAATAGTGCATATGTATATGCACCTACTGCATAAAACGCCGCATACCCTAACACCAGCAGCCCGGCAAGACCGACTACAATATTCAATCCAAGACCAAGCATTATGTAAATAAGCGCGGAAACCATTATATTTGTCTGATAAGTTGAAAACAGGAAAGGAAAAATGATAGTAAAAATGATAAGCATAACGATCATGGGGTAACTGTATTTCTTGTCTGCTAGCAAACGCTGAAACAACGGCTGCATTATTGCCGTATCTGTCTCTTCTTTCTTGGTACTGGATTCTTTTCTTCTTAAAAAGTAGCGCCATAAATAAGATAAAACAAAACCCGCCAACGCCACAAATACCATGTTATGCCAGCGCCATTCAATAGTTTTTTCTATTGTGTTTACCCGTATTACCATAATGGGGAAGGTCAGGAAAACAAACCAAAGAGATGTGAAAAAAGATTTCTTTATTTCAGATAGATCAATCATTGCTTATAATTAAATATTCATAAGATTTAAATCTATACTTTCTGGCGTTCCTTCCTGCCCAGGATACCGTTGGGTCTGAAAATCAAAATAAGTACAAGTAATACAAAAGCAAAGACATCTTCATAATCGCTCGAAACATAACCGGTGGCAAAACTTTCTGTCCAGCCAAGTATGAAACTGCCGAGCACCGCACCCGGAATACTGCCTATTCCGCCCAGAACCGCTGCAACAAATGCTTTTATCCCTGCCATAAATCCGATATAAAAATTTATCATCCCTATGTGAGAAGC
>CAZVYR010000020.1:0-9644 GCA_964631555.1 uncultured Leptospirales bacterium | reverse complement strand
CTTTTATCCCTGCCATAAATCCGATATAAAAATTTATCATCCCTATGTGAGAAGCAATGAGCAAACCGCCGACTGCAGCAGTAGCAGAACCTATTATGAACGTAAATGAAATAATCCGGTTCACTTTAATACCGGAAAGAGCTGCCATAATTCTGTCCTGTGAAGTCGCACGCATGGCTTTACCGATTCTTGTAAATTTTATCAGGATAGTCAGTAAGACCATAACAATAGCTGTTGCAACAATAATAGACATCTCCTGAGTTGTAATAATAAAAGCATACGGCTCCATAAAGTTCATATCAGGTATCAGCATAGGGAAAGGAAGGAAGTCGGATGTCTGGGCGAGTAATACGTAATTTTGAAGAAAGAGGGACATCCCAATAGCGCTTATAAGAGGGGACAGGCGCGGTGCATTTCTCAAAGGCTTATAAGCCAGCTTCTCCAGTGTAAATCCGTAGCAGCACGAATACACAACAGCAAGTACCGCTGTAAGAATAAAAATTACAAGAGGGTTTAAGCCCATCATGCTAAAAACGCTTGCCGCTATTAAGGCCGTGAAAGCACCTATCATGTAAATCTCGCCATGGGCAAAATTAATAACTTCAATGATACCATAAACCATTGTATAGCCCAGCGCAATAAGAGCGTATATGCTCCCCCTTGTCAGCCCTCCTAAAAATATTTCCAGGAAATATTCCATCTTTTTTATTTTTTCTTTACTTTCTTTAACTATTTTACTTCTTTGTAAATCCCGTTCCTGACCTGGTACATTGTGAAACCCACGCCTATAGCGTCACCGTTTTTATCAAAGCTGATCTTCCCAAGCGGAGTATCAACGTATTCAGTCTGCAATGCTTTTCTAACCGCTTCGTATTTTGTAGTCCCTGCTTTATCAATCGCATTAAGCAGTGCCTGCGTCGCTGCATAAGCATTAAGAAAAAAAGCACCTGGCTCAGTACCGTATTTCTTCTTATGATCCTGAATAGCTTTTATTGCCAGCGGATTCTTTGAAGTATCCCTCGGGCCTGTGGCATATACTCCTTCAGCATATTTACCGGCTACTTTAATGAAGGTATCGTCCTTTACGCCGTCATCCGATATAAAAGGTATATTGATTCTCTTGGTTCTCATTAACTTGATAATCTTGGATGCTTCAGGATGATACCCCCCGTAAATGACTCCTTCGGCACGAGACCTTTTGATCTTTTGCACAACTGCGGAATAATCCATTGCGCCTGGTGTAACGCCTTCGAAAAGCATGACCCTGGCTTTACGGGATTTTCCTAATAAGCTTTTTACGAATTCAGCCAATCCTTTCCCATAATCTCCTTTATCATGAATAACAGCGATCCTTTTTAGTTTTAAAACATTGACCGCGAAGTCAACCTCCAGCCTTGCCTGGGCATTATCAGGAGCTATAGTCCTGAAAAAATTCTGATAATCACCGCTTTGCGTCAATGCAGGACTAGTCGCTGAAGGAGACATGCAGATAATCTTCGCATCCTTGTATATCCCGATGGCGGCCTTGGTCGCGCCGCTGCAAATATGGCCCATTATTACATTCGCTCCCATCGAGATTAATTTAGTAGCAGTATTAGTTGCTATTTCCGGCTTGCAGGCATCGTCCTCAACAAGGAGTTCAACCTTTTCCCCAAGTATGCCGCCCTTTGCATTAACAGCTTCAACAACCAGTTCCGCCGCGTGTACTGACGGAATGCCGTAAGAAGCCAGGTCTCCGCTATGGGCTCCTGCGACACCCAGCTTAATCGTTTCAGCCATGGCAATGTCACTATTTATATATACAAATAGGGCAACAGCAACAGATATAATAATTCTTGATAAATACTTTTTCATAGCTAAACCTCTTTGCTTAATTGAACTAATAGACAGCCGTCTCAATCAGCGCATATCAGGCTAAATCGTAATAAAATCGGTAAATCTTTCACATGGTAATGCATATCCGGAAAATACAAAATAAATAATAAGGAATTCCACCCGGTAACCCTATGCCTGAGAAATATTGAATTGTTCTAAATATTCTGGAATTATGATCGGAAAAATAATAACATAAACCACTCATGTCAAGATAAAATCATAAGGGGAATAAATAATCATTCTTGGTGAATGTATATTTGTAAATGAAAGTTACACCTATTAACTATTACAATCTTTATTAACAGTATGTTTATTTGATAAATTTTAAAAGTTATGCAATTTATCAGTCTTTGGAAATTTTGAAACGCGGCCTTTTGCTGTATACCTTATAGTAAGGACCTTCAATTTTATCAGGAATAAGTTTTCTAAACTGACCTGAAGCTACAATTCTTTTATAAGCCTCTTCAAGCGGATTGGTTCCGAAGAATTCGCTGAGCTTCATATTTTCTTTAAACACTTTATCCCAGTCACATGATATTGCTCCGGTAGGACAAATCAGTTCACAAAACGTGCATCCCATCCACATATCGCACTCATTACCTTTTGAACCGTATTTCGGCGGATTCGCAGAAAGATCGATATAACCCATAATGCAATTATCCTGACAGATATGACATTTAGGGTAATTGCATTTTTCTTTATCGTATTTCAAGTTTCCATGCGGATTATGGCCGGACTGATAAAATTCAAGCAAAGCCAGAAGTTGCGGTGTGAGGTTGAAATCCGGAAGTGGGGGGATAAGAGCCTTTTCTCCTGCATAAATTTTTTTACTGTTTTCCAGCATTATTCTTCCGAAATCCTCTGCTTCTTTAAGATCGATTGCATCCGGATGTCCGTCAGTAAAATATGGTTTGGGTGCGATCTGGAAGTGCACGCTTCCGAACCAATCTTTCATTCCAATAACAACAAAATTTTTCATTTTTAATTTTCTAATAACTGACGGGAAATACAACTCCGGCATTACACCATGAGTACAGAATGAAAATATGTGATTGCCTCTTTGTTCCGGAAGATTTTCCACAAAGATTCTGACATTGGGGGTGAATCCTCCCATCCACACAGGTGTTCCGAGTCCGATCAGATCATATTTCAAAACGTCTTGCGGACCGATTTCCTTTATGTTCGCAATGTCACATGAACTACCTGTTGATATTATCCCTTCATGAATAGCTTCTGCTATCTTTTCCGTATTTCCGGTTTGTGAATAATAAATGATTATACTTTTCATAATAATACCAGTGAAAGTTGAGGTATCGCAAGGAGTAATGCCAGATGAACGATGTCCGAAATCACAAAAGGAGTTACACCTTTGAATACAGCCCCTGTCTTGAATCCCATTACCCCGCTGAATGTAAATACGTCCATACCGATCGGAGGTGTCATAAGCCCTATTTGTATTACTCTTGTCACAATAACACCATACCAAATGGGATCAAATCCCATTGCCCTTACAGTAGGCATGAGTATCGGCACTGTAAGAATAATTACTGAGAATATATCGAATACACATCCTGCCAGAATATAAAAAACAATTATAACCAGAATAAAACCAGTCTTTGAAAGTCCAAGATCGGTGACCGTATTGCAGAGTAGAAAAGGCAAGTTGCTTACTGTCATAAATCGCATGAATATATAGGCTCCGGCGATCAGCGCAATGATCATAGATGTTGAAAGAGTGGTTTCAAGCAGAGCTCCCTTGAATGGACGCCATTTTAGTCTTCTAAAAATCAGCGCTACTATTATCGATCCAAAAGCTCCTATTGCTCCTGCTTCTGTAGGAGTGAATATACCTAAATAAATTCCGCCTATTGCCATTAAAAATACAATCACTACAGGACCTGTAAGTTTAAGTGAGCTGACTTTATCTTTAAAAGAATAATTAATCCCGCTGCTTCTTGCTATTCCCGGATTTATCCTGGTCAATATGAATATTGTTGCTATATAGAAAAGTACCTGTAGTACTCCGGGAATTATACCTGCAATAAACAGCTTTCCAATGGATTCCTGTGTCAATAAGCCAAATAGTATAAATGTAATGCTCGGAGGAATCATTACACCTATAGTACCTCCCGCAACGCATGTGGCTGCTGAAAAGTTCTCTTTGTAATTGTATCTCTTCATTTCAGGCAGGGCAATTTTACCTATTGTTATTGCAGACGCCGATGTGTGTCCGCACACAGATGCAAAAATACCGCAGGCCACGACCGTAGCTGCTGCAAAACCTCCTTTTAGATTCCCTACCCACCTGGACGCTGCCGTGAAAAGATCTTTACCCATATCACAGTTCGCGATTATTGCCCCCATCAGTATAAAAAGAGGTATTGTCGTAAGAGTAAGGTCGGATATCTGGCTGTATGGCTCTGTGCCAATCATTAACGCCGCTTTTTTAAACCCTTCAATGTATATATAGCCAAGAAATCCAGCAGTTGCCATAGCAATTCCGATCCATATGCGCATGAATATCAGTATTAAAAGAATTATTACTCCAATTATTCCAATAAGTTCCGGACTCATATCTATAAACCTTTTTTAGAATTTTTTATATATCCCCCATATGCGGCTCATGTATACAGGTAACATCTATTTCCTTTATAAATGTCGCTTTAATAAAAAAGAACAAACCTGTAATCGACATAAGTAGATAAGAAAAGGATACTACAATATAAAACGGATATTGAGGGATACCTAAGAGCTGCGATTCAGAACCTAAAAATTTCACGTCCAGCGCCCCGTTAAAACTTTCAAGGGAAATAAAAGCGCTTATCAGAAATACAAGGATATAATTGAACACATAGAAATATTTTTGTGTCTTCAAGGGCAGTCTGCACACAAGAAGATCAACTTTAATATGGCTGTCGCTGAATGCGCACCATGCCATACCGAGAAAGCCGGCGCATACCATTATTGCCACACTCAGCTCATTACTGCCGGTTATTGCTGTTTTAAAAAAAGCTCTCAAAATTACATCAGCAACAGTCACAAGCATAAGAATTAACAGGGAAATACCTGCCAGTACTGAAACAGCACTAACCAGGACTTTCAATGCTGATTCGATTTTTTTCACTGCTCTTCCTCCGAAAAATAAAAAACCGCGGAAAACCGGAATTTAATTTCGCTTTACTATCTCCGCGGTCTGAATTTTATTATTTGTATTTTGCTATTTTTTCGAGAACCGCTTCATAAACTTTTCTCGCAGGCTTACCTTTAGCTTCTGTCTTTTTTATCCATTTCTCAATGGCTTCTTTACCAGCTGTGTCTTCCCATACTTTTATCTCTGCAGGTGAAAGCTCTACAAAAGTATGCCCGCTTGCTTTTGCCTGACCTATAAACATGTCCTGCATCCCCAGATCGGGTTTTAATATTGCATGCTGATACCAGGTATACGCTTCCACAAGTATGGCCCTGTCTTCAGGTGATAGCTTTTTCCAGACATCGAGGTTAATTAAAACTGCTATCCCGCTGTTCCCACATCCACCTTCACCGAATTTTGTATGATACTTGGCTACTTCGTCGAGCTTAAATATACCGAATGCGGTCCATGTTGTAATAATTTGCTCCACAACTCCTTTCTGCAGTCCGCTGTACCAATCCATGGGGCCTGTCTGCATGGCTATCCCCCCGCCGTAAGTCGCCATTGTACCGTAATACCCTGTTGCAATTACTTTCTGCCCTTTCATATCCGCAGGTTTCCTAATCGGCTTCTTAGTTGAATGAATCCAGTATGGAGGCAGGGGTCTGATAGATAATATTCTCACACCTTTAGCTTCATTTTCAGCCTGTATTTCAGGGAATTCATTCAATATTTCATTATATATTCGGATTGCCTGAGCATAATTTTTAAATCCAAGGAGGGGCATATCGAAAATTTCGCATATTTCATGAATCCCAGGAGCACCACCCATAATATAAAGTGAAATATCCGCCACACCAGTTGAAACTCCTTTAAAAGCCTCTGGAAATTTAAGCAAAGTCCCTGCGAGATAATTTGTAATTTTGATTCTTCCATTGGTCTTAGTTTCGACCATTTTTACTACATCTCTCCAAAGCAACGTTGCCGGCACACCGTCAGGGTTCCAATCGTTGAACTTAAGTTTGATTACACGTTTACTTTGCGAATATCCGCCGGTAAAAAGTGTAATACAAAATACAGCTGTAAGAATGAAAATGAACTTTTTTTTCATGCTTTAATCCTCCTTGTATTAATAATTAGTAAGCACACTTATAATTATGCCTATTAATTATAAGCATACTTATTATTTACAATTACTTTTTTATTATTTTTAAATAAAAAAATATTTCCGTTTTTTTTTAAGAAACTAATTAATAAGATAAAATATAAAAGGGTGAAAGATCATGAAACCAAATCAATAGATTTAACCCTGTGCAATTGCGAATGCGATCGCATAGTCTGTCTCATAAGAAAGAGAGATCAATATTTCCTTAATGCTCTTTTTTTGTGCCGACTCTTTAAATTTGCTGTAAAGCGAAACAACCGGCTGTCCTGTATCCTGATTAAGTATTTCAATTTCATTCAGACTTATAGTGTTTCCGCTGGCGCCAAGGCTTTTAAACACAGCTTCCTTCGCAGCAAAACGGCTTGCAAAATAAACTGAGGGATTATTAGTTTTAAGAGCTTCTCTACGTTCGTTTTCTGTATACGTTTTAATAATGAACGGATCATTAACATCTTTATACATATTGCGTATCCGATCGATTTTAATTATATCTGTACCCAATCCTATGATCATTATTGCAAATCCTTATCTTTAAAACCGTCCCATACAGGCTTACCCGTATATTCCTTTGGAAGCTCTTCGTTTGAAAGCACCCTCACGGCACCATTCGCAAGGGCTTCCATTTCAAATTCTCCCGGATATACCCTGACAGTAGCAATGAACCTCACCATGTCTGTGATCCGCTTAACCAGATATTTATCATAGGTAATACCACCGCCCAGCAAAATTGCGTCAATATTACCCTTTAACACAGCAGCATAAGCTCCAATGCTTTTACCGATCTGGTAAATCATGGCATCATAAACAAGTTTTGCATATGTATTTCCAGCTTCAATGAATTCCTGAATTTCTCTGACATCCGACAACCCGAGATGATCTATAAGTCCGCCGTTTTTTGTAACACGGTCATACATTTCTTTCTCAGTATATTTACCTGAAAAACAAAGCTTTATCAGCGCAGTTGCAGGTAATGCGCCGGAACGAGTAGGAGCCATAGGACCGTCACCGTTGATGACATCTGTTGAGTCTATCATCCTGCCCTTTGAATGTGCAGTGACTGTAATACCGCCTCCGATATGAGATATGACAAGATTCAAATCCTCATATTTTCTTCCTGTTTCAGCAGCATATCGCATTGCGGTTTCTTTTTGATTTAGCGGATGCCCGCGGCTTTCGCGGAATACGTCTGCAAATCCGGTTATTCGTGCCAGTGGATTAAACTCGTCCACATCAGGAGGATTTACAACAAATGATTTGCCGCCATAAGTCAGTGCAAAATCATAAGCAATCTGGCTGCCGAGAATTGCAGGGTGCTTGACAGTAAATCCGATTCTCGCGTGATAGAGCATCTTTTCATTGATCACATATGTTCCACCCTCACATCCCACGAGCCCGCCACCTCGTCCAACAAACGCGTCTATTCCTTCAAGTAAAATACCATTTTTCGAGAGCTCGCTCAGGATTGTTTCTTTCCGGTACGGAAGCTGATCACTTATTTCGTTGAATTCCTTTAATTTTGAAGCATCGTGAGTAACATTTGTAAAAAAAATTTTTTTTTCACCTTCAAACAAAGCAATTTTAGTAGATGTCGAACCAGGATTGATTGCGAAAACTCTGAATTTCTTGGTCATTTTAGATAACTACCAAAAAAATACTTTCCATATCTCTTTAGCTCAATTATATATTTTTATATAAAACAGACTTTATTTATATTATTTCTGGGCACAAATAACAACCATGGATACAACTCCGATAATATCTTCGAGCGGAGCACTGCGGGAGAGATCGCTTACGGGCTTACTAAAACCTTGTAATAACGGCCCGTATGCCGATGCCTTTGCAAAATTTTGTACAAGCTTTACTCCGATATTACCAGCGTCAAGATCAGGAAATATAAGTATATTTGCATTACCAGCAACCGCACTCGGCTCTTTTACTTTTTTTGCAGCCACCTCCGGCGATATTGCCGAATCCAGCTGTAATTCGCCGTCTATTAGAAGGTCTGGCCTGCGTTTCATCACCGTTTCAAAAGCCTGAACTACTTTATCCACACGGGGATGAGAAGTGCTCCCTTTTGTTGAAAATGACAGCATTGCAACACGCGGCTCCCATCCCATAAGATCATGTATTGTATCAGCCGAAGTAATGGCAATATCTGCGAGCTCATCACTGTCAGGATCAGGATTTACAGCGCAGTCGGCATGCGCAAGAAATTCTCCTTCAGAGCCGTTAAATCCAGGTATGGACCAGATTCCTACGCTTGAGGGCACTGATATACCTTCTTTCATACCGATTATCATTTGAGCGGCCATTATCACCTCACCGGTAGTATGGTTTAATCCTGCCACAACCCCATCTGCCAAGCCAATATCCTCCAATATTAATGCAAGATAAAGCGGATCCCTTGACTTGCGTTTCAAGGCAGGCGCTGGAAGATCGTTCTTGATCTTTACATATTCACCAATATAGTAATCGAGTTTGTCCTGGTCTGTATGATCTATTATATCCAGATCGTTAACAGATATTCCCAGCATTTCAGCTAAAGAGGAGATAATATTTTGATCCCCGACAAGTATGGGTAAGGCGATACCCAGATCCTTAACCTGTCTGGCAGTCCGCAATATTTTCTTGTCATCTGCTTCAGGGAACGCGATCCTTTTGGGATCCATCTTCGCTTTCCTCTGTAATACGCTTAATAAATTATCCGCCATAAATTTGTTTCTCCTCCAATTATAGCCATTGCATCCGGCTTACCTATAAACATAATCGCCTGCAGTATATTTTGGCGGGATAACCGGTATCTGAAGATATGAATCATATTTACCGCCTGTATGGATCACATGTCTGCCTTTATTATCCGTATCCCATCTGAGTGGCTCAAACCATCCTTCACGGATATAATGCCCTGCGATCTGAATCCGCAATTGCTGCCCCTTATGCCAGATTCGGCTAATGGGAACGATTGCTATATCCACAGGAACGATCTCTCCTTTCCTGAGTTTTTCTTCATTCAGATGAGACTGATACGGTTCAAAATCCGTCGAGGCATTTTCATCCAGGGTGCGGTGAGACACTCTCATTTTGCCCCATGTTCCGGGATGAGGTTCACCAAGTATGTTTGTCGGCAGCCAGTCTTCTTTTTCATCGAGCTTCTGTATGTTTATGAAAATATCCATTTCATCATGACCTTCCGCTTCAACCCATAAACGAAGCTTCATATAACCGGTGATCTCTGTAGTTTCATTGAATCTGAAGTCGAAAGTGGTTAACCCTTCAGCAGCGTCGTATCCTGCCTTTGATTCCGAAGCAACCGGCTCCATTGATAATGTGTTATTTGCAGCATCAAGATAAAGCTTTTGATACTGAGTCCTTTCAAGCGGAAAAAGCTTTTCAGGTCGATCCGTCTGGTAATCGCAGTCGTACGCGTCCATAACCTCTATGCGATACCTGGGGGTCATTTCCCAGCCGTTATGA
>CAZVYR010000019.1:15721-24546 GCA_964631555.1 uncultured Leptospirales bacterium | reverse complement strand
TAATAAAAACCGGAATTGAATTGACATTTTTATAACTCTGCTGTGTTTTATATAAATTATCAGGCGTGTGATATTCATTTTTTGCTTTGCCTGTTTCAAATTGAAAATGCATATCGCAAAAAATACATTATACTTCTTCCAAAAATTAAGGAGATGAACATGGACAAGATTGCCAATATGAAAGACATTAAAAAAGGAGGATCTCTCTATTTTACCTATCGCGGCGGAAAAGCCATTTTAGTCCGTACTGATGATAACAAACTTGCTGCATACAGCGCAATATGCCCGCATGAAGGCGGTGGGATAGAATGGGATAGCCAGATAAACAAACTGCTTTGCGAATGCCATCTTTCTCTATTCAATGCTGAAGACGGTTCGGTTTACAGGCATAGCTCAATATTTGAACTCAACAAGAGTCTTACCAGGATAGATATTTCCGTTGATAAAAACGATGATATCTATGCAGTCTAAAATCCTGACGGTATTTTAAACCGGTTGCGCTGAAAATTCTATACTGTTATCAATCAATCAATTCAACAACCATACCGGGCTTTATATTTGAAATATCGGAAAGGGAATAATTATCGATTTTAGACAACAATAAACCAATATCCGATATTTTTCTTTCAATATCGGAATCTGAAATAGTAGATGCTGCTATATTCTCAATCTCGATCTGCAGTGCTTTGAGGTCACTAATATTTTTGGCCATCAATTGATCGACTCTATTGCCCCCATCCAGTATCTCTTCGTAACCAATATTCTTTCCGAGGAAGTCAGTCAAAACATTTTCTTTTTCAAACCTGACCTGTTCAAGAATTGTATCCGCACTGTTTCCTTCGTCATTATAATCGTCTATAAGCTGATTAATCCCGTCTTTAATAGTCTGGTTCCTGGTTAGTGAATGCTGCAAAGCCTTAAGTTCTTTCTGAATGACGCTAAGTCTTGAAGCAAGCCTGCTCCTTATTTGAATGGAATCCGTTTTAACTTTCTGCCTGTCGCCTTTCAGAGAATCCTGCTTAACATTTTTCTGATTCTTCATGTCGATCGCAGTGCTTAATATACCTTCAATACTAACCTTCATTCCAAACCTCCTTCCTAAGATTGTTGAAAACATGAAAAACAATCTGTAACACTTTCACACAGAATGCGCACAATTATTAATAATAGCGGATAATTATGCTAAATTTTTAATAATCAAAAATTTATGATAATTTATATATTATGAGTATTTTTGTCAAATAATAATTTTTATGTGACATAATTTTTATTTAACGCAATAATGAGGATAAATAATGCCTGATTGGGAATTAAGAAAACGCAGGGCTATAGCAATCAATACAGAGACCGGATCATCCGGTTTTATCTGCCAGTTTAAACGAGACTATCTTGGATACTCCCGGTTCTTCCATTGTAATACCATAGATAGACTCACCTATACTTACTGTCTTCTTGTTATGGGTAATGATTATAAATTGCGTCGATTTAGAGAATTGCTGCAGCATACGCAGGAACCGGCTGATATTCTGTTCGTCAAGAGCGGCATCAATCTCGTCCAGATAACAAAAAGGGGAAGGCCTTACCATATATGTCGCAAATAACAGAGCTATCGCAGTAAGGGATTTCTCTCCCCCTGAAAGCATATTTATATTCTTCGGCTTTTTCCCAGGCGGGCTTGCTGTTATCTCAATCCCGCTCTCAAGAACATTCTCAGGATCAAGCAGTGCAATTGAAGCATCCCCGCCCTCGAAAAGCTTTTTAAATATCTCTGAAAAATTACTCCTGATCACCCCGAAAGTCTCGGTAAACATTTCAATTGAAGTTTTATTTATATCCTCTATTACCGAAGAAATATCCTCCCTGGCTTTCTCAATATCGCTCTTTTGTTTGATAAAATATTCCGAACGCTTGCTAAGGTCCTTATATTCCTCAATAGCAAGATTGTTGATCGGCCCCAGATCATTTATTCCTTTTTTTAATTCCTGAATATTCCTCTGAATATCCGTCCGCTCATTATTATCATACCTGACCGGTTCAAGATCAGAAATTTTCTTTTCATATTCAGTCCATAAATACTCTTCGATATTGGCGATTTTAAACTCAAACTCGACCAGCGCTTTCTCTTTTTCATTTATTCTTTCGATTATCCTGTTCTGGTTCTCAATATCCTTTCTGGAAATATCCCTTCTCTTATAGATTTCTCTTTCCAGTTCCGATCTTTTATCAGTATATTCGCCGATATCTTTCTTAAGCAATTCGCCTTTCTGGTTATATTCAACAATACTGCTGCCCCATTCCTTAATCTCCCTTACAAGGTTCTGGGTTACTTCTTCCGATTTATTCTTATCTTCAGTATAATTCTCAACATTGCCGGAAAGCTCATCAATCTGGTCGGACAATGACTCAAGGTGTCTTGCTATCCAATTCGCCTCGTTTTCATTGCGTATGATCTCCTTCTCGATACCTGCAATTTCATTATTCAGTTTCTCAAGCTCGAGCTGGCCGCCGGATACCATTTCCTCAAGGCCGGTAACCTCAGACTTGAGCCTGTCGATTCTCATAACAGTATCGCTTATCTTTTTATCCAGGGTCTCCTTTTCAGCGTGAATACCCGTTTTATCGAAAAGGATAGACCTGAAACCGTCTTCATAGTTTTCAAATTTCCTGATATCATTCTGCAATGATTCTATGTTTATATTTTTCAATGATTCTATTGCACCGGCTTTCATATCCCCGTCAAGATCAGCCAGCGCCTTTTGAAGATGTTTCCTGATATTATTAAGGCCCTCGGCTATCTTTCCCTTTACAGTCTGCCTCTCTTCTTCCGACACCGTCATTTCGGCCTTTCGTTTCTCTATCGCGTCAAGCAGCTTTTTAATAATGACTTCGAGCAGTTCCCTCGATTCCTTCAGCCTGTCCTCATCACGCTTAATATGATTCTTGTTCTCCGAGATGCGGTCTTTTGCATTTCTAATAAAGTCCCGCTTTTCAGTGCGAAGACTAACGAAATTCTTAAGCTTCTCGCTGTCCTCACTTAGCTTTTGTCTGACTTCAACACCGGTCTGCTCTGTCTTGCTTTTCTCTTCCCTGACTTTCTCAAGACTTTTTGTTTTCTCTTTTATCTTCTTTAGGATGTTCTCCCTGCGATTATATTCCTCCCTGATCAACTGCCTGTTCTTTTCGGTCTTGTTTTCAATGTCTTCTATCTTTATCTTGAACGTATGCATCTCTTTGTCGAGCTCAAAAAGCCTGACCTGAATATCGTTCTTTCTCTTTTCATCCATCTCCTCTTCAGCGGATATCTTCGATATCCGCGCGGAAATACCCTCTTTATCCTTCATCAGGGCATCAACTTCCTGCTTTAACTTGTCCGTTTTCCTGGCTGCCTCCTGAAAGTCAATGCAATGCAGCCGTATATCAAGATCCTTTAATCGTTTTCTAAAAGATATATACTCCTTTGTTTTAGCAGCCTGGCCGGACTTAATATCCCGTTCCCTTTCAATTTCTTTTATAATGTCATTTATCCTGGCAATATTGCTGCTCGTGTTCTGAAGCTTTTTCTCAGCTTCCTTCTTCTCAAGCTTATATCTTGAAATCCCTGCCGCTTCCTCAAACAGGTATCTCCTGTCTTCAGCGCGGGTCGACAAAATCATGTCAATCTTGCCCTGCTCCATTATCGAATATGAAGCCTTGCCTATCCCCGTATCCATGAAAAGCTTTTCAATATCCTTAAGCCGGACCGCGGATTTGTTTATAAGGTATTCGGACTCGCCGTCCCTGAAAATACGCCTGCTTACCCTTACCTCTTCTGAGTCAATATCCAAAATTCTGCCCGAATTATCAATAGTAAGGGATACCTCGGCCAGGGACAGAGGCTTCCTGTCATTTGCCCCGTTAAAGATGATATCCTCCATCTTTTCACCGCGGATATTTTTTGCTTGCTTTTCACCAAGCACCCATCTTACGCTGTCCACAATATTGGACTTGCCGCAGCCGTTAGGGCCGATAATTACGGTTATACCGGGCTCGATCATAAGCTCGGTCTTATCCGCAAATGATTTAAATCCAAATAATTCCAGTGATTTCAGATACATAGTTTAATATTCAGATATTTAATATATATACAGCCGGATCGGCTTTTCATATTGATATTATTTAAGCAAATAACAAGATATTAGCCGGGTCGAATAAAAAAATTCTTTTATAATAATTGAATTACCGAACAGAATATATACAGGCTGTTTTTACAAGCATAAAACAAACGATGGGACATAATTTTCCGCTTTTCTTGATTAAGAAGGATTATCACAAATGCGGATAGGAAATGTCAAATATATCTTTATTATAATATTACTTTTTTGTCCTGTTTTTTCATAACAAAATAATCCTGTTTTGAGACATTTCACAAGCAGGATATAGCAGGATATCGAATGAATGCATTACAGTTAAAAAAACCGGACAGAAATTCCATATTGCAGACCGGAACAGTACCCTGAAAGAACTAAAATCTTATTTATATTTCTCCGACAGCGATTCATATAACTTATTATACTTCTCATGGATCATTTTTTTATCAAATTCCCAAAAGTCATTCAGCATATCGTCCAGTTCTTTTTCAGTGAAATATTTCTCCGTATTGGGGAAAAATACTTTATCTTCTTTAGTAATATGTACCGGGTAAAAATTTATTAAAAAAGATAACTTTTCAGTAATTACTTCTATACTTCCCGCGTCTCCGCTGAGATATTTATTGTTTGCTTCAGCCAGTTCTTTCACAGTCTTTCTTGCGGTTTTATGTTCGTTAACCAGTTCCTGCATCATTTTTTTATCGCTGCTTCCCAGTTCCTTATTTTCCAGTTTTTTAAAGAGAATGTCTTCTTCTTTTCCATGATGTGTACGGTCAGCATAAGTCCTGATAAAATCCACGATCGTATCAATAAAAACCGGATTTACTTTCTGCTCTTTTTTAATGATATCCAGTTCTTTATTCGTGATATTTAACATCTTTTCAATAAGCCTGTGTTCAATCATCAAAGGGCCTCTAGGTTTCATATTATTCTCCTTAAAAGTAAAACTTTTATTACACTTATATCTGCACGAATAAAAACTTATAGGATTTTAAATACAATAATATAATATTTCAACTGCTTTTTAAACCCTGTCTTTCCGTTTCAAACTCGCTTCCTCTCCGTTTCAAATTCGTCATTATATTATATTATATTTTTTACTTGCATAATCCATATCCCGCTTTATATATTATCATTATGTCTCATATAATCAAAACACCTGGTACAACCGAAAAGCTGGATATTCTTTCACGCGATTCCCAGTACGATCTCGCCTGCGCCTGCGGAACAACAGACCCTCTTGATCACAGAAAGAGGTCCGAAGACAACAAATGGATATATCCCGTAACAATGCAGGACGGCAGGAGGACTTTTCTCTTTAAGACCCTTGTATCAAATTCGTGCAGAAACGACTGCAAATACTGCCCCTTAAGAGCAGGCAATGACACAAGGCGCTGCTCGCTTTCCATAGAGGAGACCGTAAAGTCATTCATGCAGCATTACCAGGCCCGGCTTGTTTCAGGCATATTCCTCACAAGCGGCGTTGAAAAAAGTCCTGATAATACAATGGCAAAACTCAATGGTATTGCCTCTGTACTGAGAAAGAATAATTTCAAAGGCTATATGCATTTAAAGGTTATACCGGGCGCATCCGACGCGGCAATCGAAGAAGCGGTAAAACTCGCCACCGCTGTATCGGTTAATATAGAAACTGCCGGTGAAGCTAATTTCGCAAGGCTGAGTACCACCAAGAATTACATTGACGATATCATCAGGCCCATGAAGCTGATAAGCAGAATTACCTCTGCAATGAGGCCGCAGAGAAGAGTAAAGCAGACAACACAGTTTATCGTTGGAGCATCGAATGAGACTGACAGGGATATAGTGAGATACACGTGGGGGCTTTACAACAGGCTCAATCTCAGCAGGGTGTACTTCAGCGCTTACCAGAGAGGCCTTGGCCAAAGCGATCTCCCAGGTGAAAAGTCGGACGCGAGCAATAAAGAACTGCTTATGCGCGAGCACAGGCTATACCAGATGGACTTTCTATTCAGAAAATACGGCTTCAATGAAAACGAAATACCCTATGACGAGAACGGCAACCTGTACCTTGATACCGATCCCAAAGAAGCATGGGCAAAACAGCACCCCGGGTTCTTCCCCCTGAACATAAACAGGGCAGATAAGAACCAGCTTCTGCGCGTTCCGGGTCTAGGTCATATAACCGTGGATAATATCATAATTGCCAGAAGACAGACCAGGCTGCGCTCAATGGAAGACCTGGGGAAACCGGGCAAAAGGCTGGCCAAAGCAGCCCGGTACTTAGTCTTTTAAACTATCCCGGTCACTGCACTAGATCAAGAATATCAAGCGGATGCGAAAGCAGTTCCTTTGCCCCGCTCTCCAGAAGCTCTTGCTTTGTGCGAAATCCCCACAGCGCGCCGAGAGCATACATACCGCTTCTGTTCGCAGTTATCATATCAGTATTCGTATCACCAACATAAAGAATATTTCCCGGTAATACTCCCAGTGAATTGCTGAGATATATCGCTCCCGCGGAATCCGGCTTTTTCGGCATATCCGGCCTTGCGCCGAGAACCTTCTCAAAGCGTATGCTGCTTAACAATGCTTCAACAATCTTAATAACAAATTCTTCTGTCTTGTTGGAAAATACTGCCAGTTTTAAATTCATCCCGCTAAGCCCAATGAGCATTTCCATAATACCGGGATAAAGCCTCGTCTTGTTAAGATAATTTCTGCCGTAATGCTCCTTAAGAAGCGCGAGACATTCTTGTTCGATCTCTTCACTTCGCTGCTCTTCAGGCAGCGAAGAAAGTACCAGCTCTTCCATGCCGCGGCCCACGAAATATTTATAATCCCCGTAATCATGAAGCGGAAAGTTCTTTACTGCAAGTGCGTAATTCATAGAATCCGCAATATCTTCAATCGTATCAGCAAGAGTACCGTCAAGGTCAAATATAGCTGCTTTAAATTTCACTGTATCACTTCTGACATTTCATTTTCCCGGCAAAAATAATGCATATAATATTTATTTAAAGGCCATGGCTCTTGATCGAAAGATAATCTCAATTTATAATTCATCTTCAGCTATAGATTCACGGTCTTTTCTGAGCAACAGAAGAGGTATTGTAATTTTGTGCTTAAGACTTTTAGAAACACTGCCAAACAAGAGATCGCCGATAAATCTATGCCCATGAGTAGCCATAGCTACCAGATCATAATCCTTATTCTCTATCTCATCAAGAATTTGCTCATCCGGCTCACCATCGCGGAGAACTATATATACATCAATCCCCTGGCTTTTTAATTTATCACGATACGAATCAAGACATAATTCGGCTTTTTCTCTTAAAACGCGGCGCTGGTCAAGAGTATGAGAGTGCACTACATGTAAGAGATAAACCTTTGCTCCGTTTTGAATAGCAAGGGACGATACATGTTCAATAATTGCCTCGTCAACAGGTGAGCAGTCAATTGTAACCAGGATTTTCTTATATAGTTGCATTACTAAGCTCCATTCACAAGAACCGAATATAATAAATAAATATTTAATACAATTACAACTCCGGATATAATAACTGCAATGATAAATTCTTTAGTATTGCTTCTGAATCCACCCATAAGCTTCTGATTACGGCACAGCATTAACAGCGGGATAAGAGTAAATGGAAGCTGAACGCTTAAAACAACCTGGCTGAAAATAAGAATACGAAACGTATCCAGGCTGAAAAGAATAATCAGAAATGACGGAATAGAAGTAATAAAAACAGATATCTTATAAAGCAAAGTACCGGGATCCTCCGGCTTGCCTAAAAATCCTGTAATCACATTAACTTCTGCCATTGATGACGTAACGGACGAACCAACGCCCGCGAATACCAGCGCAATGGCAAAAAGCAAACCGGCAAGGGGACCAGCCAATGGTTTCAATGTGGCCGATGCCTGCTCTATACTTTCTACCGGGATATTATTGCGGAAGAAAACAGCAGCGGCAACTATTATCATTGCCGAGTTAATCACCCATCCCATGAGCATAGCCGCTAAAGTATCTATTTTTTCATAATTTATAAGGGTCATCTTTTCATTTTCTGAAATCCCCCACTTTCTGCTGTGTATTACATTGGAATGAAGAAAGATATTATGCGGCATTACCACAGCACCAAGAATGGCCATTGCGACATATATACTGTTCCTGTCAACCTGGGGGATAACAACCGAAGGCGCTATAATTGCCCAGTCCGGTTTAACAATTAAAATTTCAATAAGATAGCACACTCCTATTATTCCTAAAAATCCGACAATAATAGTCTCGAGTCTATGATACCTTTGACTGATGATTAAAAAAACCTCCAGCATCACAGTGATCAGAGCCCCCAGCCAAAGCGGGATATTGAAAAGAAGATTAAATCCGATTGCCCCACCGATAAGCTCCGCCACATCAGTAGCAACACACGCAATAACAATGGTAAATCCAAAAACAAATGTAACCGGAGATGAAAAATTTTCACGGATATTGGCAGCAAGCGATTTCCCTGTAGCTATTCCAAGTTTTGCGGCCATATGCTGGATTACAATCAGCATTAAAGTACTGAGTGTAATTACCCAAAGCAGTTGATAGCCAAACTTTGATCCTCCCTCGATATTTGTAGCCCAGTTGCCCGGATCAATGAAGCCTACTGTAACAATGAAACCGGGCCCAAGAAAGCGAAGCAGTTTTTTAAAAGGCAAATTTCTCAT
>CAZVYR010000019.1:0-15621 GCA_964631555.1 uncultured Leptospirales bacterium | reverse complement strand
GATATGAATTTAAGAAACAGCGGTACATTCAGAGCACTAAAAAACAGAAATTACAGGATCTTCTTTATTGGCCAGGGCATTTCACTGATAGGCACATGGATGCAGCAGGTAGCTATGAGCTGGCTTGTATACAGGATCACAGGTTCGGCCTTAATGCTTGGAATGGTCGGATTCCTTAACCTGCTGCCCTCCCTTGTTCTTTTTCCTGTAACCGGGATCACTGCAGACAGAATCAGTAAACGCCGTATGCTCATTCTCACACAGTCTCTTTCCCTGGTACAGGCGTCCATCCTTGCTGCCCTTGTGCTCACTAATAATGCTGCTATCTGGCAAATACTCGTATTAAGCACGTTCCTGGGGATAGTAAACTCGTTTGATATGCCTGTCAGACAGGCGTTTGTGATAGAGATCGTTGAACACAGAGAAGACCTGGGAAATGCGATCGCGCTTAATTCAACATTATTCAACAGCGCCCGTCTAATCGGCCCGACCATAGCAGGAGCCCTGATTTCCATGATAGGCGAAGGTTACTGCTTTCTAATCAATGCAATAAGCTATTTGGCAGTAATTTTATCATTATTTCAAATAACAGTCTCCGGGTTTCACGGCAAGTCAGGTAATAAACCGATAAAAGACATTATAGACGGAATTAAATATACATTCGGTTTTCAACCGATTCGATCAATTATTCTCTTTCTCGCGCTTATTAGTTTTGCCGGCATGTCCTTTGTATTTTTAATGCCCGTATTTGCGAAGAATGTGCTGCACGGCGACGCGCATACACTCGGTTTACTGACAGGGGCAATCGGCCTGGGCGCCTTGACGGGATCATTGAATTTAGCCAGGAGAAAAAAGATCCCCGGATTAGGCCGGCTTATCGCGTTCTCAGGCATTTCACTGGGTATATGCCTTGGCTTGTTCTCTCTTTCCGCCAACCTCATTATCTCACTTTTAGTACTGGTTGTTGCCGGGTTTACAATGATTACTATAATGGCTTCATGCAATACCATTCTTCAGACAATAGTGCCTGACGTTATGAGAGGCCGGGTTATGTCTTTCTATGTTCTCGCTTTCGCAGGCATCGCGCCTCTGGGAAGCCTTAGTGTCGGATCTCTTGCTGAAAGCTTCGGGCCTGTCCCTGTCGTTTTCGCAGGCGGATGTATCACTTTAGCAGGCGCAATTATTTTTATGCTGAATCTCCCCCGCATCAGGAAGCTCGTACGGCCGATATATATCGAGAAAGGGATTATCCCTGAGATAGCAAGCGGAATTCAGAATGCGGATTCGATCAGTTCGCTTCACAAAGAATAAGGCAATTAGCAATATATAATCATACCTTCATCCCATCACTCTACCCCCTCACACCATTTTTATAAGTCTTATTTTTTTTTAAAAATAATATACGGAAAATCTTGTTTGACTTTCACAAAAATTTCTGTTAGAATTTATAACATTAAATCAGTGTTTTATATCTGGAGCTAAATTTTTATCTAATAGGGTAGATCATTATTCGCATCACAATCTTTATTAACTTATTCATTAGAAATTCTCCAAGTATTTAAAATACAATATATTAATCTATATATTTAAAAAATGATTTTATTTTAAGGAAGCTAAAGAAATGAATAAAAAAAGACCGGAAGACAGAACAAAAATTATATTTCAGATAGAATTTGACTATTGCCTTGAATCTTCGCAGGAAAAGAAGAAGGCATTCGGTGAAATGGTTAATATCGGCAAAGAGGGAGCATGTATTATAACAGAAGTGATACCTTATCAAAATGAAAATGTCGAGTTTAAAATCACTATCCCGGATAAGCTGAAAAAACTATTTAATGATGAGGTATCTGTTCCTGTAATGGCAACGGTTATTTGGAAGAAAAATCAGGAAAACACGAAAAAATTAGTAAAATATGGAATTAAATTTATCAATAAAGATATATATGATTCCGTTATACAAAAAATAATCGATTATGAGAATGAATTATTATTAAGTAAAGAATGGAATTGTTCCCATCCTGATATAATGTTCCCATCAGTCCCAATCTCTTCTGAAATGCTTGAAGGAATGAAACCCTCAGCTATTTCTGTTGATGTTACTAATCTATGCAATCTAAACTGCAAACATTGCTTCTGGGACGCATACCAGAGACAGATCAACCAAAAAACCAATCCTAATATACTGGATTCGGTTAAAGAAGTCTTAGAACGATTTAAATCAATCACAAACATACTCTGGTATGGAGGAGAACCATTATTTAACGAAGAGACGAGGAATATAGTAAGAGAAGGAATAAAGCTAAGGAAAAATAATTTAATAATTACGAACGGTACATTTCCATTACCGGTCTTTAAAGAAAATGTCCATTACGCTATATCAATTGACGGAACAGAAAAAATTCATAATTTTCTGCGAGGCAAGGATATTTATAATAAAATAAAATATAATATTCAAACAGCGTTAAAAGAAGACCTGCCCCTTGCACTTCTGTTTTGCATAAACGCGTATAATATGGACTCCATTCCTGATTTTCTTGAAGAATGGGCCGATCAGAATTTATTAGGAATCGGTTTTACCGTATATACTCCTATGCGCAATAAGTATTCCTATCTTACCCAAACCACTGAACAAAAATATACAATGATTGAAACACTGCAAAAAATGAAAAAGAAATACGGCGATTTAATTTTCAATTCCGATAAAATGATAGAACTGCTGGATCCTAAATACGGGGAGGAACTGGCAAAAGAATGTCCAATGAACCTTTATAACAAAAAAAGCAGAGTATATTGTTTTCATTTATGCAATGACGGAACAATACGAATACCCTGCTCCATCGGAAGAGACGCTTCACATATTGACTGCAGGTCTATAACTAAAATAGCATTGTATGCCGGTACTATTCTGAAAGACAAAAAGTCATACAGGTCATTACTCAGGATGTATTTATCCAACTATAATAAACGAATAAAAAAGCATGGTTCCGAAAACAGAGATTTATTAAGGAAGATTTTGTAAATGCTTTTCAGGTTCACTTTGTTGTTTCTGCCGATAAATACCTGTGTTTTTCGTAATCTCCCCGCAGAGCATAATAATATACACAATATACACTCAGTACCTAAAAAAGTTTATCTGGCGGAAATGGCAAAATTAAAAATATACTGGCAATTTTTTTTCAACACATATATACTTAGATCACATATTCATAATCTGATCAACTTGTAAATATCATTTAACTTATGCATGGTGAGTTATGACGAATGAAAAAATAACAAAATCAAAATTGTACAAGCAGTTAGTATTAAAATGTGAGATGTTTTTTTATCCTGTAGTTCTTCCGTTAGGTGTTTATTTTGTTTACTTTACCGGCGGTTTTGAAGGCGATAATTTAACACATCTTATCGTTGGTGCACTTATCGGAGCATTGTCCGTTACTCCTATTAGTCTAATATTTATATACAGAAAAATTTCTGAAATAATGATTGCTCTTGAAAGTGATAAAAGAAATACCAGGGAAATTAAAATCAAAATATTTCATCTGCCATGGGTTGCCACATGGACATTTTTTATACGCTGGATTACAGGAGGGGCTATTGCCTTGATTTATTTATCGATTACAGCGGACCTTACAGCTACGCAGGTAATTCCGTTTATACTGATAGTTCCGCTACTGGCATTAATTAATTTTTCAATGGGGTATTTTAATGCAGAAAATGGGATTGAGGGGCTGCTTTCTATCCCTGAAATACGCGACACATGGCTTGATTACAATGATTTTAAAGGCCTTTCCTTTACTATGCGAATTATTATGCTTGTAGTACCGGTTGCGGCAATTCCCACAATAGTGCTTGGCTATCTGGTTTACCTGCTAAACAGTGGAAAATTGACCGGTAAAGACATATCCCTGTATATTATATTAATATTAGTGTTATCCGCTGCAACAATTGCTCTGCTCACATATTTTATGATGACTAATATAAAAAGAACAGTTAATACCCTTAAGAATGCGATAGAGGACGTAAAGGACGGCCGGCTGGATAACCCCGGCGTACCAATGATAAACTCAAGCGAAATAGGCTTTATCAGCCAGAGCGCGAACTCCCTGATATCGAAATTGCACAACGTTATAACCATGGTACAGCAGTCTACGAACGTAGTTTCCGAGATGAGTGTAAATATTCAGGAAGCATCCGTTAACCTGTCCCAGGCTACCACCGAACAGGCCTCAGGAGTAGAGGAGATATCCTCAACAATAGAGGAAATTCTGGCAACAGTTTCCCAGAATACGGAAAACGCGGGCCGGGCGGAAAAGCTGGCTGACAATTCATACCAGCTTGCGGAAAAAGGAAACAACGTCATGGATCAGGCAGTGCAGACAATAAATGAAATAAAAAAGTCATCCGAAAAGATCAGCGATATTATAGGTATAATTAACACCATCGCGTTTCAAACGAACATTCTGGCTCTCAACGCGGCAGTGGAAGCGGCCCGTGCCGGAGAGCACGGACGCAGCTTTGCCGTTGTAGCCGCGGAAGTTCGCAGCCTTGCGCAGCGCTCCGGTGCTTCTTCGAAAGAAATCGAGGCACTCATCAAAACATCGGTGAGCCAGGTATTCGACGGCACCCGCCTTGCACAGGAAAGCGGGAAGTCGCTTAAAGAAATATTTGATGCCATAGTACAGGTTCGCCAGATGATCCTGGAAATCAGTACTGCAAGCAGGGAGCAGAATGCCGGGCTCAAACAGATCAGCGACGCTGTCACACAGACCGACCTAACAACCCAGCAGAATGCTGCAGCAGCAGAAGAGCTTTCCGGTGCAGCGGAGACCCTTAGATCGAACGCTTCTGAGTTGAAGGACGCAGTAAAATACTTTACACTTTAAAATATAAACCAATTATCATATAATTGGAAAGCCCGCTCAATTTTTTAAAAAAAATACAGATATTTCCATTGACTTTTTAAATCACTTCTGTTGATACTCTTGTCAATTATAATCAATACGGAGGGCAATTCAATGGAAGTAAGAATCAATGACCACGGGCCTAATTCACTTTCAACTAAAGTTTTTTTCAGCGATGAAAGCGGTTTCTCAGTCGCCTCGGTAATAGTAATGGGCAAGAAAGACGCCGCCCTTATCGACGCGCAATGGACACTCTCAAACGGCCATCGCGTAGCAGCGGAAATACTTGAAACAGGTAAAAAGCTGAAATATATATATGTTACACACGCACATCCCGACCACTATTTCGGGCTCGGGCCGATTACTGAAGCTTTCCCGGAGGCAAAGGTTATTGCGCTTCCTTCGGTAGCAAGCACAATCAATAAGCAAATGTTCGGTAAAGTCGATCACTGGAGAGACATTATCGGTCCAACAAACGTACCAACAAAAGCTGTTAACATTGAACCCATGAAAGAGAACTACTTCGAACTGGAGGGGCACCGTATTGAAATAATTCCGGAAGTAATGGGCGATCTGAAATACAATACTGTTGTCTGGATTCCTTCCATAAAGACCCTTTACGGCAGCGATGTCCTCTTCAACCAGGCGCATCCCTTTACCTGCGAGATCACAGCAGAAGAGCGCAAGCAGTGGATGAAGGATGTTGAGCGGCTGGAGAAGATGGGGGCAGAGGTGGTAATCCCGGGCCATCAGAAACCAGGAATGCCTTTTGATTCATCCTGTTACAAATTCATGAAAGACTATCTCATTGCCACAGAAGAAGAGATCGCGAAAACATCTGATACCTCGTCATTCTTTTACACTATGGCTCTTCGTTTCCCTGAGGCAAATCTCATCTTCCTGAGCAACGAGATGAACGCTGCTGTTTTCAAAGGCAACAGGGACTGGAACTGGCGTGACGAATAAGAAATAATAAGTGAGAATTCGGCCGGGCGATAGCCACGGCCGGGTAACAACGAAAAGGAAAAACCAATGGCAACAGCAACCCCGGGCATTATAATAAACTCGCTCCACGGACGGCTAGGCAACGTCGTGTTTTACATCAGGCGGGGAACACAGTGTGTGCGCACCCATGTTATTCCGCGCAATCCAAATACCGAAGCCCAGAAGGCTGTGCGCCGTAATTTTGCCGACGCCGTACACTCCTGGCAGTCTTTATCTTCTGATGAAAAATCTGACTTCGACAGAAAAGCCCGCTATATGAACATGAGCGGATATAATCTCTATATATCGAAATATATAAATACACGAATTTCATATTTGCGAACCAGTGATCCGGCATCCCTTTCCGGCTCCGGCGCCCTATTATCTATATCTTTTAACAGCTTCCCCTCCGTTTCAAAGCCGTATACTAAAGGATCCGGGACGATTACCCTTCCGGGGCATCAAAAACCCCGGCCCGGATAGCATTTTACGGCCAGACCTGCTTCCCTTAAGTAATATTTTTCCAACCCGGCGCTTTTACACAAACGTCAAGCGATACTCCTGTGCACACATGCGGTTTATCCTTGTTCTATAATTAATTTGACTTTTCGCAGGATATAATAAAAAAATACAATTCAAAGACTGCTGATTATATCGAAGGGAGGCTGTCATGCGTCATCATCATGCAAAAATACACTTTGATATGCACGGGCCTGCGGCCGGAAAGATCGCGGCTTCTTTTCTGATAATTGCTGCTGTCAGCGCTTTGCTGAACTCCTGCTGCTTTTCTAACAGTATGAAGAAGAAAACCGTAAATATAAAAAAAGAAATATCTAACGGTTTGATAAAAGGTGAAAAAGTTTATTTCTTATGCGAATACGTGCTGAGCAAACCCGGCACAACTGTGATTCCTATGTACATGTATGTTCCGGGAGACGTTTATTACGACAACGTAATTCTTTATTCTTTTGATCTGAAACAGGAAAAGCTTATGCGTCTTGCCGACCTGAAATCCGTTGCTTCGGACACTGGCAGAGGATCAGTAAAATACGCAGACTGGGCTGACGCAGGCGCGGCCATATATACCGCGTACAGCACAGGCTGGGACCCGGAGAAAAAGAAATACCATATTGATCTTTTCCGCTATGAAATAAACAAAAATTCAGTGACTGAAGTAACCGGCGCTGAAAAAGATAAAATCATGAACACAATGTTCCCGAATAACAAAAAAAATATTATGCGCTTTACAAAGATCATGTATCACATCGGGTATCTACCGGAAAACTTATGGCAGCTTCCCTCTCCCCTGGATTACACCAGCATGAGCGAGAAAGAAAAGAAGAAAGCAATAGTTGAACAAATCGGTTTCAGAGAATTCAGAAGAGCACTCCTTACATCAATCGCGGGAACCATATCGCGGAAAGAAGCAGATGATATGGAAAGTTCCATGAAGGAAAGATATGACGGCCTTCAATCATATCAAAAGAGAATGTATAAGCCATATATTGAGGAAGTCAGCGCGGTATTAAACATAATGTCGGGAAAGATTAATGATGATGTCCGCAGCGGAATCATCACAGCGGAGAACGCAGCATTGCTTGAGGCTGCTTTCAGGGATGATGTACCAAAGCTCGATCACCTGCTGAAGACCGCGGATATAAATGCCGCAGATAAAAACGGATGTACAGCACTCATGTACGCCATATTCGGGAGTGCTCCTCATACAATGGAAGCTCTTATAAAAAACGGCGCTGATCTTAAAAAAGAATCAGGCTCCGGATATATCGCCTGGATGTTCGTCAGCGTAACAGGACTGCGCCAGCGCTTTCTCGTGCTCACAGGCATGGGATCATGACCATGGCAGGGCTTATCGGGATTTCTCCGCAATCCATTTGCACCTGGGAATCGACCTTAGAACTGGTTACCGGTTTTTCCCAAACTTCTCTATTGTGATTCCAAGTATGGAACCTAAAACAAGGGTCATCAACCCAACCGGCAGCAAAGTAAAAGGTTCTTGCCACCCTATTATAACAGCAGACGGCAGCAGCACAAGAAACGCCGTTATAATGCCCTTTAAAATTGCCGGCAATTGCAGCTCAGAAACAGATATAAAAAATCCGACTACGATCCACATTAAAAATGCTGCAATATTTGCGTCCCATGTTAATTTTTGAATAATCATCGGAATTACATCGATTACCCCGGCTATTATACCGAACAGTATGCCTGTGAATATTTTTCTTTTCATGTCATTATCCCCACCCTTACTCAAACATTTCTTTTAATATATCCGAGACCAGCAATATATTCATCGATCAATTCCATTGCCTTACGCTGATCTGAGCTGTTCATAAAGAAATGATCTGTGCCCTCAAAGGTATGCAAAATGCACTCATTCCCCTCTTCCCGCGTCCTTGCGGTAAACTCGCTCACGGAACTGTACGGCACTATCTCATCGGCAGTCCCGTGTAAAAGACACATAGGAGGCAGGCCCGGCCTTATATGATGAAACGGCGAATAATCCTCAGGCTTATAACGGCCCTGTAATAGTTCCACAAAATGAATGCTGGGACCAGGATTAAGAACCGCGGACTGCAATACCAAAGCCTCAGGTACACAACTAATATCCGTATTATCTCCCGGATCATCCGGTCCCTGAAGTATGGCAGCGCACGCTGCCAGGTGTGCTCCTGCGGATATGCCCCCGGCAACCAGGCGTTTCGGGTCAATCCCGAGCTCATCAGCATTCTGCCTTGTCCACCGGATCGCAGATCTTACATCAAAAGCAGCATCAACCGGCGTATATCCTCCCACAGCAGACAGCCTGTACTGAAAGGATATCGCTACCATGCCGAATGAAGCATACCTGTGGCAAACGTCATAACCCCATGCAGGCTCCCCCATATTCCATCCCCCGGGATGGAAGAAAACGAAAACAGGCTGTCCTCCTGTTTGACCGGTCTTACCGGCCTCAAAGATATGGGCTTTCAATTCCATATCCCCCGCGGATTTATATTTCAATATCTTATCCGGTTTATAATTTGAAAGCCCGGGCGTCATCTCAGCAGGATCCAATGCCATCTCATTTCTCCTTTAATATCTATTTGTTAACAGGTCATAACTGCACGCTAATGAGCAGTCCGGTTTACTGCAGTACTGCATACCCGGCTGTTAAACATGGTGTATTTTCAAAACAGATAGTCAAGCGAAATTATCATGCATAGCCGCAAACATCCGTAACTGTTTTGTAAGAAGATAAATCATATAATTATGATATACTCATCAGCCGACGTTTTTTATCTGATCTATCGCCGAATCGCTAAATTAGTTTAATTTTAATAAATTTCAAGGCAACAGGATGTTGCCGCAAGCCGCTAAGGACAGGGATGGACTATTTGCGGCGTGAAATTTATTAAAATTAAACTAATTTAGCGATAAGATAAGCTATATTGATATAAAAGTCAGTTAGATGAAAATCTGTATTTGAAATAACCTAATAATAAGCTGACATGCATTTCTTTTATTAAGGTATTACAATAGCTAACGTTCTTTAAAATGATCTTTGATCATTTTGGAAAGCTTCTTCTCCCTGGCTTTTCTTTCAATGCGGGCTTTTACATCCGTCTTTGAATTGAGAAAAGAGACCTCGCCTTTCATTCCCAGGTAATTCTCATACCTCGCATGATCGAGCATTCCTTCAGCCAGCGCCTTCTGAACAGCGCACCCAGGCTCGCTCTGATGAGTACAGTTCCTGAATCTGCATTCTTTTGCAATGTCGGAGATATCGGAGAATACATCGTTGATACTGTCTTCATCCGCCCAGAGTCCAAGCTCCCTAAGTCCTGGAGTATCTATAAGCATCAGTCCGCCAGGTAGAAAGAAGAGCTCCTTGTGGGTTGTAGTATGCCTGCCTCGCAGGTCATCCTGTCTTTGAGCGCCTGTACGTATCCTGCTTTCTCCGAGCAGGGCATTGATCAGCGCCGACTTCCCCACGCCGGACGGGCCTGTAAGTGCAATGGTTGACATCGGCTTACAGGCAGCGATAAGTTCTTCAAGGCCTTGCCCGGTAAGCGCGCTTACAGCATAGACGGGTATGTCCTCAGAGAAACCGGCTTCCCGCACTGCCGCTTCTTTATCTTCACAAAGATCGGACTTGTTGAGTACGATAAAAGGCCTGGAGCCGCTTTCCTTTGCCATTGCAACATATCTTTCAATGCCTCTCATATTGAAATTTCTTCCTCCGTCAAGGCCGTTTACAATAAAAAGAACATCGAGATTCGCTGCAATAACCTGCTCGTCTATTTCCCTGCCCGCTGTTTTTCGTGAGAATGTGCTCTTTCGTTCGAGAACTTTCTCTATTATAAATGTACCGCCGCTCTCGGCAACGGCCACCCAGTCGCCTATTGTGGGGTAATCCGACTTAAAAGCTGCTGTATAATGAAACAGTCCGCTGATCTGTGCACTATGCTTCCCGCTTTCCGACTGTACGTCGTAGATATGGCGTGTCTCGCGTATGATCCTCGCGGGTATCAGGCCGTGGCTTCTGTACTGTGAAAATCTTTCTTCAAAGAAATTATCCCATCCTAGTTGATTTAGATTCATGGCCTTACTCCTTTAATATCGAATAAGAATGTATCTTTCAACAAAGTCCCGGCCGGGAACGGCATTGACATAAAAGGCTCAGCAGCAAGAAGCAGAAGCAACAGCTCATTGTCATCTCCCGCAATGCGGTTTGTATCGTTATTGTTTTGGTGTTTATATCTGGACATAGTTATCTCCGTGTATACATTTCATGAAATAATGATATTGTTAAGACTGTATTAACGGATGGATGTTCTGTTCTGTTTTTACAGAAAAAGGTATCTTTTAATTATACTAAAAGAAAATATAAGGGTGTTTCTGTAGGCGGGATTTTTTAAACCGGGTTCAATGAACCGGGTTCAATGAATCTGTTTTATAAAATATATCCCCTGAACAGGAACATCCTTAATACTATTCTAAACATAAAACCTCCTTTGTTTAATATATTTTAAAGCCGACATTATTCATCTTAATAAGTTATGTCAATATTTTTTTAAGATCAAATAGGATTCTTTAACAGAATATATTCGGCTTATTTCAACAGGAGTCTGATATTAAATAGCCCGGACCGGAATCCATTCAGAATTCCATTATATCCGGCTATAAAACTGCCCATTTTATGGAACAGAAGGAAACCTGATTATTCCCGGATTTTATTCTTCCGGATATCAAATTTCATTGACACCGTGACTTAAATAATAATAAATAGCAGTAATTATGAATTAGAGTAATCGGGTTTTCCCATGCACAATATGTAATACCCCAGAATACAGTACCACATGCATGAATTACAGGTTATCCGGGTAATTAAATGTCACAGGAAATCTCTAACAATAACTCCGATCAGGCTGCGGAAATTTCCCAGTTAAGTGAACTGCTCCTTGAACTCTCGGCAAGACTTGCAGGTGTGAATTCCTGCGACCTAGACAATGAAATAAAGAAAGACCTGCGGATAATAAATAATTTTCTGAATTTCGACTGGTTAACCTTATGTGAGTTTTCCGGGAACAGCCATGGTTCGGAAAACATGTTCAACAGGATACTCTCATATTATGTACCTGATGTGAATCACCCACCCATTTAAACAATACAAAAAGATACAGCATTTCTGAATGAAAAAGTCGTGAGCAGGAATACTGTTTTTATGCGTAGTGTCCCTGAGGATTTACCTAAAAACGCAAGATGGGACAGGGTATTCTGCATGAATGCCGGAATTAAGACGAGTCTCGCCCTTCCCCTCAAAGCCGATAATGATATAGTGGGCGCTCTCTATTTCGCCTCCATCCGCGACAAGCGCTGCCTGAATGATAAGATACTGAGAGACCTGTTCTATTTCGGGCAAATACTGGCAAATATACTAAAAAACAAAAAGGCGTTTAATACGCCGGAAAACGAATGCATATATGTTAATCAAGATGCACACAAGAGGGATCATAAGGATATTATCGGTAAAAGCGATATCTTCAGGCAGGTTCTCCTGAAAGCTGAAAAAATTGCGCAAATCAATGCCGTTGTTCTGCTTACCGGCGAGACAGGTACAGGCAAGGGTGTGATTGCCGGGCTGATACACAATACAGGGCCGAGGAGGAGAATGCCGATTATCCAGGTCAATTGTGCAGCCTTCGCGCCAGGGCTTATTGAGAGCGAGCTGTTCGGGCATGAAAAGGGCGCTTACACAAGTGCATACTCAAGGCGTATTGGATGCTTTGAGAAGGCACACTGATCTACCCTGTTCCTTGATGAGATCGGTGACTTGTCAATGGAACTGCAGACCAAGCTTCTGCGCGTGCTGCAGGACGGCGAATTTGAACGCGTGGGAGGCAACGAAACAATCAGGACAGATGCCAGGGTTGTAGCGGCTACCAATAGGTGTACTTGCACTGCTTGCTGCAATTGGCGCCACAAGGCTGGACGACAGCAAGATCGGATGTTAGCGTTTCAACGTTTATTATATATATAATACTGGGCTGCGCATAGATAAAATTAACCCCGCGGTTCTTCCGCGGGGTATCAAACATTAATCGGTTATTTAATAAAGCAGACTACGGATTTACAAACCCGGAATGAGCTGCTTCAGAAACTCATCCCGCCCTGAGGGCGGGATTGAGTACAAATATTATTTGTCAGATTTCCTGGCAAATATATGCCTGAATTTCCTGCTTTAGTTACAGAACAACTTTGGCTGCTTCTTTCTTAAGAATTTCAGCCAAAGCATCATAACCCTTATTACCGAATTCAGTAACCTGTATAGTGATAAGGTGAGCGTAAGAAAGATTTTTTGTTTTTAACCAATCTTTATGAGTTTTATCAGTCTGGCCTAAATAGTGCCGCGCTAAGTCATGATGATTCTGTGAAAGTTTGCGACAAACTGGACATTTATACCAATCAGCCATTTGTAGTCTCCTCCTCTTTAATTATTTCTTGGCGTTGCCGGATTTTTCTTTAGCTTTTTTATCTGCCTCGCGAATAGCCTTTAAAACCTTCTCAGGTTTTAAAACATTGCTGTCAAACTGAGCTCCAACCGCATGAAAAACAGCATTCGCCAGTGCCGGAGCAGTAGGAGCGATTGTTGCTTCTGCAGCTTCCTTAGCGCCAAACGGACCTTCAGCTTCATAAGTCGGAACATCCAATATCTCTATCTGCGGCATATCGCGCTGTCTGATTATCTTATAGTCATTTATGGATGGATTGAGTATCAGGCCATTATCATTAGGCATATCTTCACATAAAGCATATCCCAGCCCCATATGAACAGAGCCTTCCACCTGGCCCCGGGCGCCTAAAGGATTTATAACCTGGCCGCAATCATGAACTACAAGAACATCCTGTGCCTCAATAGCACCTGTTTCCCTGTCGACTTTTGCTTTAATCGCCATGATTCCCATACCGTAAGCAGGGGAAATCATACCTTTATTGTGAGGAGTATAGTGGCCTGTACCGATAAGCGGTTCACCGTCATTTAATTTTACAGCAGCTTCTACTATCTCATAATATGAAAATCCTCTTTCCGGACGTAATTCAAGATAAATTCGTTTATCTTTAGATACAAGGTCATAAGCGATATTCTCGCCTAACTTTGCCCTCGCAAGATCTACAAGTCTCTGCCTTATCTGACCTGCTGCCATTTTAATAGCGTTGCCGTTCATCAGCGTTTCCCTGCTGCCCCATGCACCAAGATCAACAGGAGCAGTTGCTGTATCGCCGGGATGAAGCCTGATGTCCTCAACACCTATACCGAGTTCCTCAGCGCAGATCATTACTGCAACAGTATTATGACCCTGGCCAATATCTGCAGCCTGTGTGAAAAGATCGACAGAACCGTCTATATTTACCTGTACCCTTGCTCCGGAGTAAGCATAAGGAGTATCAATCCAGTTAAAAATCCCGCCGGACATATAAGCAAAACCGGCATATCCTATCCCTTCATCCTTTTCAACTTTTGGCCATTTTTCCTTAACTCTTTCCTGCATCTTCTCAACGCACGGTAAAATTCCGCAGCTATCAACCTTGTACTGGCCCGGAGCCTCATATCCGGGTTCCATAAGATTTTTCTTACGGATTTCCAGCGGATCAATTCCAAGTTCTTTCGCAGCTCTTTCGAACTGAGATTCAGCACAATATACTGTAGGAGTAGCTCCGAATCCGCGTATAGATGTAGCCCATACCTTGTTTGTATATGTTCTGAATGCATCATATCTGTAATTCGGTATCTTATAAGGGAAAGTCTGAAAAATACCTGAAAGATAAAGTGCTGTAGCACCTAATCCGGTATAAGCACCGCCATCGGTAATTACCTTGCATTCCTTGGCCACTATTGTACCGTCTTTTTTAAGTCCAAGTTTCATTGCAACGTGCATCCCTGTACGATGCTCAGTAGATGTAAATTCCTCTTCCCTGTTAAAAACTATCTTTACCGGCCGTCCTGTCTTCATCGAAAGAATGGCAGCACTGGTTGAGTCCGGCATAGTCGAGTTTTTACCGCCGTAACCCCCTCCGACATGCGGTTTTATTACTCTTATATCGCCCTCTCTCATTTTTAAAGCATCCGCCAGGCCCAATTGCAGATAATAAGGAGACTGAGTAGAAGACCATACTGTAAGCTTGCCTGTCCCTTTATCATAATCCGCAAGACTGCAGTGTACTTCCATAGACATGGCAGCCTGAGGATATAACGTAAACTTATCCTCCCGGACATAATCAGCCTGGGCAAATCCCTCATCAACATTTCCCCATTCAATATGACGGGTTGCATTAATATTATTTTCAAACTCATCGTGAACCAAAGGTGCGTCATCCTTTATAGCTTCCAAAGGATCAAAAACACCAGGTAATGGTTCATACTCCACATTTATTAATTCCACTGCCTGCGCAGCAATATCTTTTGTTACTGCAGCTACTGCAGCAACAGGCTCGCCTATAAATCGAACTTTATCATCTGCCATAGCTATCTGATCACAAAGCTCCTTAAAGCGCCGCCACAAGCCCCATTTGCCTCCCGGAACATCTTTCCCGGTAATAACTGCTTTAACTCCAGGTAGTTTTTCAGCTTCGCTCGTATCTATGCTGATTATTTTAGCATGCGGATACGGACTTCTTAAATGCTTGCCGTAAAGCATATTCGGCAAAGACATATCAAAGGTATACTTGGCTTCGCCTGTAGTCTTTCCAGCCCCATCAACATTTCCTCTTGGTTTGCCTATTATAGAATATTCTTTCATCATGCCTCCTATTACGACTTCCTTGCTTGTAATCTTTTTGCAGCATCCTGAACAGCTTCCTGAATCATATTGAATCCTGTACAGCGGCATATATGGCCGTCCAACTGCAATTGAATTTCCTCTCTTGTTGGGTCAGGATTTTCATCCAGTAAGGCTTTTGTTGCCATAATCTGCCCTGAAGAACAAAATCCGCATTGTAAAGCCCAGTTGTCAATAAATGCCTGCTGAATCGGATGCAGATTTGGACCTTCCGCCAGTCCTTCAACGGTCAGTACGTCTCTTCCCTGTGCCTGCATAGCTAACATAGAGCAGGATTTAACAGCTTTACCATCCACAATAACCGTGCAGCAGCAACATGCGCCAGTGTCACATGACCAATGTGTCCCTGTTAATCCCAATTCTTCTCTCAAAACCTCTACTAATAATGTCTTAGGATC